>NZ_JBEXNT010000093.1:0-38543 GCF_040611255.1 Kitasatospora sp. NPDC002965
GGTGGCCGAGCGGCACGGCGCGCGGCCCGGTGAACGGTCGGGAGAGCGCGGGGGCGGACGCGGGGACGGGCGGGCCGCACCGAGCTGGGCCCGACGCGCGCCCGGCCCGGGCGGCGGACCCGGACCGGAGCACGAGTCGACGCCCGACTCCCCGCACGGACCCGGCAACGCGCCGGGTCACGGACCAGGTCACGCGCCGGGTCACGGGCCGGGTCACGCCCCGGAGCGCGGCCCGGGGACCGGCGCCCGCGGCACGGACGGCCCCGACGGCAACGGTCACACCGGCAGCCCCGGCCTCGGCCGCGGCGTCAACGGGCGCGGCCCACGGAGCGGCGCCCCGGGAAGCGACCACGGCGAGCCGGCCCTGCTGCGCGAGGCGGAGGAGCGGTGAGCGCTCCGGCGCACGGCACGACGGACGAACCCACCCGGGTGCTCTGGCTGGCCAAGGGCCTCGGACGCGGCGGCGCCGAACAACTGCTGCTCAACTGCGCCCGCCACGCCGACCGTTCGCGCTACCGGATCGAGGTCGCCTACGTCCTGCCGTGGAAGGACGCGCTCGCCCCGGCGCTCACCGAGGCCGGCGTCCCGGTGCACTGCCTCGGCGGTGTCCCGGGCACGCCCGGCCGGGCCGACCCGCGCTGGCCGCTGCGGCTGCGCCGGCTGATCGCCGACCGCCGATACGGCCTGGTCCACACCCACATGCCCGTCCCGGCCGCCGCCGCCCGGCTGCTCTCCCCCACGGTCGCGCCGGCGCCACGCCTGGTGCACACCGAGCACAACGTCTGGGACCGCTACCGCACGGCCACCCGCTGGGCCAATGCCCTCACCTACCGGCGCAACGACGCGGTGATCGCCGTCTCGCACGCCGTCGAGCAGACCATCCCGGCGGACCGGCGCCGCCCCGGCGACTGGGTGACCGTGGTGCACCACGGACCGGACCTCGCCGGCGCCCCCGAGGGGCCGGCCGCCCGCGCCGCCGCCCGCGCCGGACTCGGGCTCCCGGACGACGCGTTCGTGGTCGGCACGGTCGGCAACCTGACCCCGAAGAAGGACCAGGCCACCCTGCTCGCCGCGCACGCCGCGCTGCGCCGCCGCCGCCCGGACGCCCGGCTGGTGCTGATCGGCGCCGGGCCGCTGGAGGCCCGGCTCCGCGCCCTCGCCGCCGAACTCGGCCTGACGGACGCCGTCCTCTTCACCGGATCGCGCGCCGACGTGCCCGAACTGCTCCCCGCCTTCGACGCGTTCACCCTGAGTTCGCGCCAGGAGGGTTTGCCGGTCGCCCTGATGGAGGCCATGACGAGCGGCCTGCCGGCCGTGGTCACCCGGGTCGGCGGCATGCCCGAGGTGCTGGACGACGGCGACCAGGGGTTCCTCGTGCCGCCCGGCGACCCCTCCGCCCTGGCCGACGCCCTAGCCCGGCTCGCCGACGACCCCGAGCTGCGCACCCGGCTGGGTGCGGCCGCGCGCGAACGGTCGAAGCGGTTCGACGTGGCCGGCGCGCAGCGGGCCGTGGAGGCGGTGTACGCGCGGGTCCTGCTGCGCTGACCTCCACCGGCCCCCGCCGGAGTACCGAATCTGCCCGTGCCCCCGACCACCGATGGGAGAGCGAGTCCGGACGTGAGCGCCCTGCCCGCCCCCGCCGAGCCGGCCTTCCGCCCGCTCACCGAGTCCGACCTCCCCGCCGTGCTCGACCTGCTGACCGCGTCCCTCGCGGGCGGTCCGACCGGCACCCGCACCGCGGAGTTCTTCACCTGGAAGCACCGGCGCAACCCGTTCGGCGCGAGCCCCGGGCTGCTCGCCGAGACCGCCGACGGGCGGATCGTCGGCGTCCGGCTGTTCCTGCGCTGGCAGTGGCACCGGGGGGACGGCCGCACCGTGGCCGCGGTCCGCCCGGTGGACACCGCCACCCACCCGGACTTCCAGGGCCGGGGCATCTTCCGCCGGCTCACCACGGACCTGCTCGACCAGGTCGCCGACGGGACCGAGCTGGTCTTCAACACACCCAACGGCAACAGCCTCCCCGGCTACCGCACGATGGGCTGGCAGGAGCTGGGCCGGGTGCCGATCGCGGTTCGGGCCGTCCGGCCGGCCGCCTTCGCCCGCGGCGCACGCGCGGCGCTGGCCCGCCGCCCGGCCGGTCGGGCGGCGGACCGACCCGTCGGCCCGCTCTGCCGACTGCCCACCGCGGCCGGCTGGTTCGCCGACCCCGCGGGCGGCGGGGCGGCGGGTCCCGTGGCCGAACTGCTCCGCGAACGGGCCGCCGCCGACGCCGCCGACCACCGCCTGGCCGTCCGGCGCACCCCGGAGTTCCTGCGCTGGCGCTACGGCGAGGCCCCCGGCCTGGACTACCGGGTCCTCACCTGCCACCGCGGCGCCGAGCTCACCGGGCTGGCCGTCGGCCGCCCCCGACGGCGCGGACCGCTGGCCGAGTTCACCCTCTCCGACGTGCTGGTCCGCCCCGGTGACCGGGACAGCGCCGCCCGGCTGCTGCGCGCCGCCGCCCGCGAGTCCGGCTGCGACCACGTCGCCACCCACCTCTCCCCCGGCACCGAAGCCGCCGGCGCCGCACTGCGGGCCGGCTACCTACGCGCCCCCCGGACCGGTATGACCCTGGCCGCCCGCACCCCGACCGGACCCACCCCGCTCACCCTGGCGGACTGGCGGTTCAGTCTCGGTGACCTGGAGGTGTTCTGATGCCCGGTCCGCCGGGGGCGTCAGGGACGTCCGCACCGCCCAGGGCCTCCCCGCACGGCGCCGCCCGACCACCCGCCCGGGGCGGCCGGCCCCGGCCCGGGCTCCCGCGGGCGGCCCTGACCCGCGTCCCCTGGCCGTCCGCCCTCGCGGCAGCCCTGGTCACCGGCTACGTCACGGTCTTCGCCCTGGCCTCGGCGCACACCTCGTACGACACCTGGGGCGCGCTGCTGGTCCTGCCGGCGCTGATGGCCGTCGGCACGCCGCTCCTGGCCCGGGTCGCCTCCGCCAATCCCGAACGGAACATCTTCCGGCTGCTGCTCCTGGCCATGACCGCCAAACTGCTCTGCGCCTTCCCCCGCTATCTGATGGCCTTCGTGCTGTACGGCGGCGCCGCCGACGCCAAGATGTACCACCAGGAGGGCATCGAGCTCGCCGCCTACCTCGACCAGGCCGACCTGCTCACCGGCGTCCACTACGACCTGGGCATGAAGGTGGCCGGCACCGGCTTCATCATCATCGTCACCGGCGTGGTCTACGCGATCACCGGGCCCTCGCTGATCGGCGGCTTCCTGGTCTTCTCCTGGATCGGGTTCTGGGGCCTGCTGCTGTTCTGGCGGGCCCTGCAGATCGCCTTCCCCGAGGCGGACACCCGCAGGTACGCGAAGCTCGTGTTCTTCCTGCCCTCCCTGCTGTTCTGGCCGTCGAGCATCGGCAAGGACGCCTGGATGATCTTCTGCCTGGGCCTCACCACGTACGGCACCGCGCGGCTGCTGGACCGCCGGTTCGGCGCCTTCGCCTGCATCGTGCTCGGCTCGCTGGGCACCGCGATGGTCCGCCCGCACGTCACGGCCCTCGCCGGAGCCGGGCTGATGGTCGCGTACGTGCTGCGCCGGCGACCGCGACAGGTGACCGCGCTGGGGCCGTTGCGGACCATCCTGACCGCCGTGGTGCTGGGCGCGATGGCGGTCCTGATGCTGCAGCAGGTCTCCACCTTCTTCGGTACCGACGGCACCGGCGGTGACGCCGTCAACCAGGTGCTCTCGGAGACGTCCCGGCGCACCAGCCAGGGCAACTCGATGATCAACGCGAGCGCGCCCGAGGACGCTTCGCCCGAGTTCGGTCTCAACCCCGCGGGGCTGCCGGTCGCCGTGGTCAGCGTGCTGTTCCGGCCCTTCCCGTTCGAGGCGTCCAACATCCAGAACCTGATCCAGTCGGTCGAGTGCTTCGCCCTGCTGGTCATGTTCGTCCGGGCCTGGCCGCGGCTGAGCCGGACCCCGCGGCTGTTCGTGCAGCGCTCGTACGTGGCGTTCGCCGTCGTGTACACGCTGCTGTTCTGCTGGGCCTTCTCGACCATCAACAACATGGGCATCCTGTCCCGGGAGCGCGTCCAGGTGCTGCCGATGGCGCTGGTCCTGCTGGTCGTCCCGGCCGCCGCGCCGCCGCGCGCGGCCGTGCGGAAGCGCCGGCCGCCGCCGGTGTGGCGGGTCGCGCCGGGCCAGTGGGGCACCCGGCGGACGTCCGCTCCGCCGGCGCCGCCGCCCGCCTCACTCACCGGACCGGCCTCGCTCGCCGGACCGGCCGGACCGCACGAACCGCACCCACCGTTCGAACCGTTCGAGCGGTCCGGACGGCAGCAGTCGCCGTCGCCGGGCAGTCACCGTCCCAGGGGGGATGACCCGCACCATGACCACTGACACCCTTGCCCTGCCCGCCGCCCTCGGCGGCACCCCCGCCTTCCCGGCCGGGCTGCCGCTCACCCGGGTCCAGGTCCCCGACCGCGCCGCGCTGCTGGAACGGCTCGGCACCGTGCTGGACAGCGGGCAGCTCACCAACGGCCGGACCGTCGCCGAACTGGAGGAGACCGCCGCCGGATTGCTGGAGGTCCCGCACGTGGTGGCGGTCTCCAACTGCACCGCCGGCCTGATGCTGGTGCTGCAGGCCGCCGGGGTCGACGGCGGCCGACCCGTGGTCATGCCGGGCTTCACCTTCTCCGCCACCGCGCACGCCGCCCACTGGGCCGGCGGCACCCCGGTGTTCGCCGAGGCCCGCGAGTCGGACATCACCCTCGACCCGGAGGACGCCGCCGCCCGGCTGGCCGCCGCCGACCGCCCGGCCGCGCTGATGGCGACCCACGTCTACGGCACTCCCTGCCAGGTCGAACGGCTCCAGGAGGTCGCCGACGCCGCCGGGGTCCCGCTGGTGTACGACTCGGCGCACGGCTTCGGCAGCCGCCGCAAGGGCGTGCCGATCGGCAACTTCGGCTACGCCGAGGTGTTCTCGATGAGCCCGACCAAGGTCGCGGTGGCCGGCGAGGGCGGCCTGGTCGCCACCCACGACGCCGGCCTCGCCCGGCGGCTGCGCACCGCCCGCGACTACGGCAACCCGGGCGACTACGACACCCTGTTCCCCGGCCTCAACGCCCGGATGAGCGAGCTGCACGCCGCCGTCGGCCTCAACTGGCTGGCCGGACTGCCCGATCGGGTGGCCCACCGGGGCACACTGGTGGGCGAGTTCGCCACCGTGACGGCCGGCCTGCCCGGGCTGCGGCTGGCCCTGCCGGAGGACGGCGACATCTCCACCTTCAAGGACCTCACGCTCATCCTGGACGCCGCCGAGTTCGGCCTCACCGCCCGCCGGCTCGCCGACGTGCTGCGGGCCGAGGGCATCGACTCGCGCCGCTACTTCCACCCGCCGGTCCAGCGCCAGCGCGCCTACGCCCACCTCGGCCAGGCCGACGCGCTGCCGCTCACCGACCGGCTCGCCGACTCGGTGCTGACCGTACCGCTGTGGTCCCAGATGGACGCGCCCACCGTCCGCCGGGTCGCCGAGGCCGTGGCCCGGATCCAGCCGTACGCGGAGCGCCTGCGCGCAGCCTGACCCGGCCGCGGCCGGTTACGCACATCGGGTGAACGCGGCTGGACCGCGGGGCCACCCGGTCGGCAGGATGTCCGGCCGGGGCCCGCGGTCCCGTCTCACCCTCTCCCGTACGGATTTGGAGTACCCGGTGCTCAAGGGATTCCGCAGCTTCCTGCTGCGCGGAAACGTCGTCGACCTCGCGGTCGGCATCGTGATCGGCGCGGCCTTCACGGCCGTGGTCACCGGGTTCGTCACGGCGTTCCTCACCCCGTTGATCGGGGTCGCGACCGGCGCCGTCGGCGACTTCACCCAGAAGACCTTCGACGTGGCCGGCACCCGGTTCCCGTACGGCGTCTTCGTCAACGCGGCGATCGGCTTCGTGCTGGTCGCGGCGGTGATCTACTTCGTCGTGGTGGTGCCGGTCGGCCGCCTGCAGGCGCGGCTCGACGGGGACAAGACGGCGCCGGCACCCAAGGCGGACTGCCCCGAGTGCCTGAGCAAGATCCCGGTGGCGGCGGTGCGCTGCTCCTTCTGCACCTCCGAGGTGGCCGGCCGGCCGGGCTTCCCCGCCCAGGCGGTCCACCAGCCCGCGCACCAGCCCGCCCCCCAGGCGGCGCCGTAGCCGGTCCCGTGGGCCGGTCACGTGAGCCGGTCCCGTGGGCCGGTCCCGGAGCCGGCGCAACCTCGCTGACCAGCACCGACCCCGATGCCGGGGCCGGTGGCGGATTCGGCCACGGGGCCGGTGACGGGTCCGCCCCGGGAGGCTTCGCCGGGCTCCCGGGAGGGCTCACCGGGACTTTATCCCCGAAACATTCACGAGCCCCCGTCGCGCCGTCGGCGGGGGCTCGAAAGCGCCGGCGCACAACCTGCCCGCAGAACTTTCTTCGACCGGTCCCGACCCGGCTACCGGCCGGTCACCGCACGGCCCTTCGGCGACACCGTCCGGCCACCGTTCGACCCCGCACGCTTTCCCGGGAGTGGCCGAAACCGGCCGCCAGAATGTCCGTTCTTCACACTTTCGAAACTTTTGTTCGGGCGAAGCTTGTGTAAACACTCGAACTGCTCGGCCTCCCGCTCTCCTCAGCAGGCTCATTGTGGGCTTACCGTATGCCCCATGACCTCGCCCCGCTCCTACGACGGAGTCGGCTACCCCTCTCCGTCCTTCTCCTCCGGCACGCCCATCTACGACAGCCTCGTCGCAGAGCGCGGTGTCCCGCAGATCGCGCCCATCAACGTGCCGGCCGCCCTGCCGCCGGCCCTCTCGTCCGGTTACGGATCCGGCCTCACCGCCCCTTCCTACGAGAACCGGTACGGCACCGGGTACGACAGCCCCGGCAGCAACCTCCCCGCGCTGCCGCCGGCCCGCCTCGCCCTGGGCCCCGGCCCGAGCAGCGCACCCTCCGGCGGCCCCGCGACCACGTACATCCCGGCGCAGTCGGCGCCCGCGTACGCCGCCGCGCCCCAGCCGCCCGTCCCCGGTTACGGCGGCCCCCAGCCGTACCTGCCCGGCCAGCGGCCGCAGGCTCCCGCACCCGGCTTCTCCCAGGCGACCACCGGTGGGTACCAGCCGTCCGGCGGCCAGAGCTTCGGCGGCCAGAACACCTTCGTCGGCGGCCACGGCCAGCAGACCTTCGGTGCGCAGCCGGCCGGCGGCCCCGGTGGCCCGCAGCACCAGGCCGGCCAGCCGCAGGGCGGGGCGCCGTCCTTCGGCGGCCCGCAGGGCTTCGGCGGCGGACCGACTCCGGGCGGCCAGGGCTACACCGGCCAGGGCTTCAACGGGTCCGGTTTCAACGGCAACGGCGACCAGTCCTTCGGCGGCGCGCAGCTCCGCCCTGCCGTCACCCCGGTCGCACCGGTCCGTCCGATGCAGCCGCAGCGCCCGGCCCCCTACGGGGAGCCCGCCCAGTTCCAGCAGGGCGGCTACCAGCAGCAGGGGCAGGGCTACTGAACCCATCCGGAGCCGCTGAGCTCACCCGGGCCGGACCCCACCCGGCCCGCACCCGCACCACCTGAGCACCACCCGGCGTGGCCAAGGCGTCGGGCGTACGGAGAAACGGGTCATCCACGGACCGCCCGGAACGCCGCCCCACCGGCGTACCGGGCGGTCCGTGCGCGTTCGCGGACCCGCGCGCCCGGGAGTCCGCGCGCCGGGTCCCCCGACGACCGGGTGCGGACCGGGCGTGGGCCGGGCCGGACCGGACCGGGCGTCGGCGAGGCGCCGGGCAGAGATCGCCCGGCGGCGCGGGGCCGCCCGGCCGAGGAGCCGCTCGGAGTGCCGCGGGCAAGCCCCCGAAGGGGCCGCCGCCGCCCCGGGCCGTGCTGGCAGGATGGGGGAATGCAGCTCACCGGACTCCACGTCTACCCCGTCAAGTCGATGTACCGACTGAGCCCGGACAGCGCCCGGGTCGAACCGTGGGGCCTGTCCGGCGACCGGCGCTGGATGCTCACCGACGCCACCGGCCGGTTCGTCAGCCAGCGCGAGGACGCCGCTCTCGGCCAGGTCCGCACCGGGCTCCTCGCCGACGGCACGCTCGTCCTGACCGTCGCCGGCGGCAGCCGCGCCGAGATCCCCGCCCCCGCCGTCGCGGACGGGGACCCGCTCGCCGACGTGGAGGTCTGGGGCACCCGGTTCCGCGCCGCCGAGGCCGCCAAGGAGGCCCAGCTGTGGATCGCCGAGCACGTGGGCGACTACCGGCTGGTGCACCTGGACGACCCCCGGGTCCGGCCGGTCGACCCGACGTTCTCCGAGCCCGGCGACACCGTCTCGATGGCCGACGGCTTCCCGCTGCTGCTCACCACCACCGCCTCGCTGGCCGAGCTCAACGCGCTGATCGCCGCCGAGCACCCGGAGGGCCACGAGGAACTGCCGATGGAGCGGTTCCGCCCCAACGTGATCGTCTCCGGCGGCGAGCCGTGGGCCGAGGACGGCTGGCGCCGGATCCGGATCGGCGCGCTGACCTTCCGGGTGGTCAAGCCGTGCGGGCGGTGCGTGATCACCACCACCGACCAGGAGAGCGGCGACCGGCGCGGCCCCGAGCCGCTGCGCACCCTGGCCCGGCACCACCGGCTGCTGAAGAAGGCCGCGTTCGGGCAGAACCTGATCCCCGAGCGGCCGGCCGGCGTGGCGGGCGACGTACTCGGTACGCTCCGGCTCGGCGACGAGGTCGAGGTGCTGGAGGACGGCGCGCACTGGCCGGCCGACCAGCGGGTCTGACCCCCGCGCCCCCTCCGCCGCGGGCGTCGGCGCCGACTCCCCTTCGCGGCGCACGGCACCCGCGCCGCCCGGCAGGCCGGGCGGGCCGAGGCCCGTACCCGCGTCCCGGAACCGCAAGTGTGCGCGCTCGTTGAAGCATGTGGTGAACCCGCGACGGTCCCCGGGCCGTGCGGCGGCGGGCGGGCGGGAGCATCCGCCCGGGCGCGCTACGGTGGGCGGACGGCCGCACACCCGCGTGCACCGCTCCCGTCTGCGTCGCACGAAGGTGAGTCGCATCCGCGCGCGTCCGGTCCGTAGATCGCCGGCTCGATGAAGGTGGGACGACAGACCGTCATGGCTGAGCACAGGGTCCGGGTCACTCAGGACAGCGCATCCCGCTGGCGGCGCCGCGCCGGCGAGTACGACACGCTCGCGGAGGCCCTGGCCGCCGCCGAGCCGGGCGACACCGTGACCGTGCGACCGGGCACGTTCCGGGAGAACGTGGTGCTGGACAAGCCGGTCACGATCGTCCCCGCCCAGGGCGCCGGCACCGTCCGGATCGACCCGCCGGGCGGGGTGCCGCTGACCGTCACCGCTGCGGCGACCGTCCGCGACCTGGTGATCGAGGGCAGCGACAGCTCCGTCCCGGCGGTGCTGGTGACCGGACCGGCGGCCACGCCCTCGTTCACCGGCTGCCGGGTGGAGACCCGGTCGGCGGCCGGGGTGGAGGTCACCGGGGGCGCCCGACCGACCCTGAAGAGCTGTGTGGTGTCCAACCCGGCCGGGCTCGGCCTCCGGCTGCGCGGCGAGGGGACCGCGGCCGCCTTCGAGGACTGCGAGGTGTCCGCCGCGGGCCAGGCCGGGCTGGCCGTGCTCGGCGGCGCCACCGCCGCCCTGGAGCGGTGCCGGGTGCACCACGCCTCCGGCGCCGGCGTCCTGCTCTCCGACCCGGGCAGCGCGGCCGAGCTGACCGGCTGCGAGATCTACGAGATCCGGGGCAGCGGCGTCCAGGCCGAGGCGCAGGCGGGCGGGCGGCTGGTCGACTGCGACATCCACCGGGTCACCGGCAACGGGCTCACCCTGGACGGCGAGGCCGAGCTGGTGCTGACCGGCTGCCGGGTGCACACCCTGCCCGAGAACGGCGCCGACCTGCGCGGCCGGGCCCGGCTGAGCCTCGTGCACTCCACCGTGCGCGACTTCGGGCGCGGGGCGCTCTCGGTCTGGGACCAGGGCACCGAGGCGACCGCCGAGTCGTGCAAGATCCACGGTTCGACCGGCGAGTACCCGGCCCTCTGGGTGAGCGACGGTGCCCGGCTCACGCTCACCGACTGCGCGCTGCACGACCTGCCGGACGCGCTCTTCGTGCTGGACCGCGACTCCGCCGCCGTCGCCGAGGGCTGCTCCTTCAGCCGGATCCGCAGCTCGGCGGTCTCGGTCAGCGGCGGTGCGACGGTCAACCTCACCGGCTGCCGGGTCCAGGAGGCGGGCACCGGGCTCTGGTTCCGCGACCACGGCAGCGGGGGTCTGATGACCGGCTGCGAGATCTCCGACGTGGCGACCGGCGTGATCGTCACCAAGGGCGCCGACCCGGTGCTGCGCGACTGCACCGTCCGGGCCGGCTCGGACGCCGGCGTCTACGTCTCGGCCCAGGGCCGGGGCACCTTCGAGGACTGCCGGGTGTCGCACGGCAAGGGGTTCGGCTTCCACATCATCGACGGCTGCCGCACCGTGCTGACCAGGTGCCGGGCCGAGCAGAACGAACGCGCCGGCTTCGAGTTCTCCGAACCGGGACCGGTGGTGGACGGCTGCACCTCGGACGACGTGGTCGCGGCGCCCACGACGGCCCTCGACGTACCGGCCCCGCGGAGCGCCCAACTGACGGCCGCCGCAGCACCGTTGGCGTCCACCCTGCCGGCCTCCTCGGCGATCGGCCCGATCCCCGACTGCCGCCCCGCCGACGAGGCGCTCGCCGAACTCGACGGCCTGGTGGGCCTGGCGACGGTCAAGCAGGAGGTGCGGACGCTGATCGACCTGATCTCGGTCGGCCGGAGACGGCAGCAGGCCGGGCTGAAGGCGCCCTCGCTCCGCCGCCACCTCGCCTTCACCGGAGCCCCCGGCACCGGCAAGACCACGGTGGCCCGGCTCTACGGCGAGATCCTGGCCTCGCTCGGCGTGCTGCAGCGCGGTCACCTGGTCGAGGTGGCCCGGGTCGACCTGGTCGGCGAGCACATCGGCTCCACCGCGATCCGCACCGCCGCCGCCTTCGACCGGGCCCGCGGCGGAGTCCTCTTCATCGACGAGGCCTACGCGCTGGCCCCCGAGGACGGCGCCCGCGACTTCGGCCGGGAGGCGATCGACACCCTGGTGAAGCTGATGGAGGACCACCGGGACGAAGTGGTGGTCATCGTGGCCGGCTACACGAGCGAGATGGAACGCTTCCTCTCCGCCAACCCCGGTGTCTCGTCCCGCTTCTCACGGACCGTCAGCTTCCCCGACTACTCGGCGGACGAGCTGCTCCAGATCGCCCGCGCCCAGTGCGCCGAGCACGAGTACGCCCTCACGGAGGACACCGCGAGCGCCCTCCTCGACCACTTCGCGGCCATCGAACGCGGCCCCAACTTCGGCAACGGCCGCACCGCCCGCCAGGTCTTCGAGACCATGGTCGAGCGCCACGCCATGCGCGTCGCCCAGCTCGCCGACCCGTCGACGGAGGAACTCCAGCTTCTCGTCCCCGACGACCTGCCCACGGCCAGGCGGTGACGGACGGGCGGTGACGGACGGGCGGTGACGGACGGGCGGTCAGGACGGGCGGTCAGGACGGTCCGGACCACTTCGGTGAAGGTCTCCGGGTCCCGGGCGCCGACGACCTCCGTGACCGGGCCGGCCGGGGCCGCGACGGCCTCCCTGAGCGGGGCCGGCTGACCGTCACCGCCTCCCAGCCCTCGGCCTCGACGAGGGCGCGTGCGGTCCGGATGGTCCGCCGGTGCCGCTCGGCACGTTCGCGCTGACCGGCGCGCTGTTCCTCACCGAGCGCCGGCGCACCGCCTGATCACCGGCGCACCGTCTGATCCAGGGCGCGCGGCCCGGTCCGGGGCGCGGCCCTCAGCCCGTCCAGGCGCCGCCGGCCAGGAACGACTCCAACGCGGCCCGGTGCGGGGCGATGTCGATGCGCTCGCCGGCCAGCCACTCGTCCGCGTAGTACTTGTCGAGGTAGCGGTCGCCCGGGTCGCAGATCAGGGTGACCACACTGCCGCGCTCCCCCGCCGCCCGCATCTCGGCGACGATCCTCAGCGCGCTCCACAGCCCGGTCCCGGTGGACGCGCCCGCCTTCCGGCCGAGCACGCCGTCCAGCACCCGCACGGCGGCGATCGAGGCGGCGTCCGGGACCTTCATCATCCGGTCGATCGCCCCGGGCACGAAGCTCGGCTCCATCCGGGGGCGCCCTATCCCCTCGATCCGCGAGCCGCTTCCGCAGACCGCGTCCGGATCGTGTCGGACCCAGCCGTCGAAGAAGCAGGAGTTCTCCGGGTCGGCCACGCAGATCCTGGTGTCGAACTGCATGTAGTGGACGTACCGGGCGATGGTCGCCGACGTGCCGCCGGTACCGGCGGTGGCGACGATCCAGGCCGGTTCGGGGTGCGGTTCCAGCCGCAGCTGGGCGAAGATCGACTCGGCGATGTTGTTGTTGCCGCGCCAGTCGGTGGCCCGCTCGGCGTAGGTGAACTGGTCCATGTAGTGGCCGCCGGTCTCCTCGGCGAGCCGCGCGGAGGCCTCGTAGACCTCGTCCGAACGGTCGACCAGGTGACACTCCCCGCCGTGGAACTCGATCAGGTCGATCTTGGCCTGGCTGGTGGACTTGGCCATCACCGCGACGAAGGGCACCCCGACGAGCTGCGCGAAGTACGCCTCGGAGACGGCGGTGGAACCGCTGGAGGCCTCGATCACCGGCTTGCCGGGGCGGATCCACCCGTTGCAGAGCCCGTAGAGGAAGAGCGAGCGGGCCAGCCGGTGCTTGAGCGAGCCGGTGGGGTGGGTGGACTCGTCCTTGAGGTAGAGGTCGATGCCCCACTCGGCGGGGAGCGGGAAGCGGAGGAGGTGGGTGTCGGCGGAGCGGTTGGCGTCCGCCTGGACCTTGCGCACCGCCTCCTTGAGCCACGACCGGTACTCCGCGTCGGAACGGTCGACGTCGACGGTCGGCTCGACGACCGGCCCGACGACCGGCTCGGCCTTCGGTGCGCGATCCGGTTCGACGATCGGCTGGGTACCCATGGCCACTCTCCTCGTGCGGGTGGATCGAGTCCTTCGAAGTCCCCCTCGAATGCTCACTACGAGTGTACGAGAGTCACGATAAGTGACCGTATGTGAAGCCCCAGCTTCCGCTTATCGCCCCGGGCGCCCCACCCGCCCCACGCCGAACGGGCCCGGCCCGTTCGGCCCGGCCGACCCGGCCCGTCCCGCCCACCCGTTCCGACCCGTCCGGACCACCCGGCCCTGTCCGTTCAGCCCGGGACCACCGACTGCGGGTCCGCCAGGTACGGCAGCCACCCCAGCTCGGCCGCCCCCGCCAGCGCGCTGTGCGCGAGCTCGGCGCCGACGATCGGCACCCGCCCGCTGCGCCCCCAGAGGCTGCGCTCGGCGACGACCGCGCGCAGCCGCTCGGGCGCGGCCTCCAGGAGGTCGCGGTGGAGCCCGCTGAGCACCACCCGGTCCGGGTTGAGGATGTTGGCGACGCCGGCCAGCCCGAGACCGAGCCGGTCGATGACGTGCTCGACGGCCGCCCGCGCGCGCTCGTCGTCGGCGGCGCGCCGGCAGAGTTCGCGCGCCTGGTCGAGCGGCGGGCGGTCGCGGTCGGGGGTGATCCCGGCGGCGGCGAAGAGCGCGTCCGGGTCGGTCTCCGAGTTGAGGCAGCCCCGGTTGCCGCACTGGCAGGGGCGCCCCTGCGGGTCGACGGTGAGGTGGCCGACCTCCAGGGCGAGGCCGGCGCTGCCGGTGTGCAGCCGGCCGTCGATGACCAGTGCGCCACCGACGCCCCGGTGGCCGGAGGTGACCAGCAGCAGGTGCCGGGCCCCCCGCCCGGCACCGTGCCGGTACTCGGCGAGGGCGGCGAGGTTGGCGTCGTTGGCGATCGCGGTGGGCAGCGGATCGAGCGCGCGCGGGCCGTGGTCGGCACGGCCCACCTCGACGTCGTACAGGTCGGCGACCGGGGTGCCGCTGGGCCAGGCGAAGTGCAGGGCGGCGAGCGCGGTGCCGTCCGGTTCGGTGACCGGGTTGGGCAGCGCGAGCGCGGCACCGAGGCAGCGCCGGTCGGTCTCGCGGGCGAGTTCGGCACCCGCCTGGGCGACCGCGCGCAGCAGCCGGACCGGGTCGGTGGCGGCGGGCAGCGGGAGGTGGACCGGCGGGTCCAGCAGCCCGCCGAGTCCGGCCAGCGTGACGCTCAGCCCGTCCGCGTGGATCTGTCCGGCGACCACCACCGGGCCCGCGGGGTCGATGGCGAGCCGGTGCGAGGGGCGCCCCCGTCCTCCGCCGGCCGGGCGGGAGTCGACCGTGATCAGGCCGAGCGACTCCAGTTCGGCGGTGACCGCTCCGGCCGTGGCCCGGGTGACGTCCAGCGCGCGGGTGAGCGCCGAGCGGGTCGGGGTCTGACCGGTGTGGATGAGCGAGAGCGCCGGGCCGAGCAGCGTCCGTCCACGGTCGGGGGCCGCGCGGCGGTGGGCGTCGCGCTGCGCGTCGGAGTCGGCCCCGGAGCCGGGCTTGGGACTTGAAGGTGTGAGCTGCACGCGCCTATTGTTACTTTGTGCCGCTCCGAAACAAAATCCGTCCCCCCGCCCCCACCGACCGGCCGTCCGTCCAGTCTCGCAGCAAAGCGTCCGAACCCCACAGCCCCGGCCACGACCCCGCCGCCGCCGACACCTCCGCCCGCGCCCTCTGGAGCACCGCCCGGATCGCGCTCACCGCCTTCTTCGCGGTCGACGGGTTCCTCTTCGCCGCCTGGGTCGTCCGCATTCCGGACGTCCGCAGCCAGGTCAACGCCTCCCACAGCGCCCTCGGACTCGCCCTGCTCTGCGTGTCCGCCGGGGCCGTCGCCACCATGCCGATCGTCGGGCGGCTCTGCCTGCGCTACGGCTCGCGCCCGGTCACCGTCGCCTCGCTCGCCCTGCTCGCCCTGGCCGTCCCGCTGCCCGCCCACACCCACTCGGTGGCCACGCTCGGCGGCGTCCTGCTGCTCTTCGGTGCCGGCTACGGCGGTGCCAACGTGGCCATGAACAGCGCCGCCGTCGAGATCGTCGCCGAACTCCGCCGCCCCGTCATGCCCAGCTTCCACGCCGGGTACAGCCTCGGCGGCCTGCTCGGCGCGGGCGCCGGCGGTCTGCTCGCCGGTTCGATCACCGCCGGCTGGTCGCTCGCGCTCGGTGGTCTGCTGGGCCTGGTCGTCACCGCGGTCGCGGGTGTCGCGCTGCTCCGCAGCCCGGCCGCACGCACGGCGCCGCCCGTCGCCGCAGCTCCCCTCACCGTTCCCACCGGCACCGGCACCGGCACCGGGAGCGGGGCCGGGAACGACGGCAACCCGACGCACGCCAGGCTGCTCATCCTCCTGCTCGGCCTCACCGCGCTCTGCACCGCGTACGGCGAGGGCGCCGTCGCCGACTGGACCACCCTCCACCTCACCGACGACGTCCACGCGAGCGCCGGACTGGCCGCAGCCGGCTACGCGGCCTACGCACTCGCCATGACGACCGGCCGGGTCGGCGGCACCTGGCTCTCCGTCCGGCTCGGCCAGACCCGGCTGATGTTCCTCGGCGGGCTCACGGCGGCGGCCGGGATGCTGCTGGCCGCACTCGCCCCGGCGGCGCCGCTCGCCCTGGCCGGCTTCGTCCTGGTCGGGCTCGGCCTGGCCAACATATTCCCGCTCGCCATCGCCCGGGCCGGCGCCGAGGGCGGCCCGAAGGGGGTCGCGTTCGCCTCCACCCTCGGCTACGGCGGCATGCTCGTCGGCCCGCCCGTCATCGGGTTCCTGGCCGACGCGACCAGCCTCCCGGTCGCCCTGACCAGCGTCGCGGTCGCCGCCACCGTCGCGGCCGTCCTCCCCCTCACCGCCCGCCGCCGCTGACCGGCCCGCCCCGTCACCCCCGCCCGCACGCCCCCTCCCGCACCCGGCCCGGCCCGGAGCCGACGACGGCGTGGACACCGCGGCCGACGGCGCCCGGCGGACCGCCCCCGGGGTCCCGCCCCTCCCCCACCGTGCGAGGATCGCGCCATGACGAGCAGCAACGGACCGGTCCAGCTCCTGCGCGCCACCGAGCGCCCCGCCACGGCGTGGCGGAACGGCGGCGGGGTGACCAGGGAGGTCGCCGGGTACCCCGCAGGCTCCGGGCCGGACGAGTTCGGGTGGCGGGTCAGCCTCGCCGACGTCGCGTCGGCCGGTCCGTTCTCCGCCTTCCCGGGCATCGACCGGGTGATCACCCTCGTCGAGGGCGAGGGCATGGCACTGACCGTCGACGGCGCCGAGCACGTCGTCGACGCCCCGTTCCGTCCGTTCGCCTTCTCCGGCGACGCGGCCACCGAGTGCCGGCTGCTCGGCGGCCCGCTGGTCGACTTCAACGTGATGACCCGGCGCGGCCGGGTCACCGCCGACCTGCTGCTCGCGGACGCGCCCCGCACGGTGGACGTCCCGGCCGGCGCCGCCGTCCTGCTGGTCTGCCTGTCCGGCACCGCGACCGCCGGCTCCACCCTCCTCACCCGCTACGACGCCGCGCTCCTCGGACCGGCCGGTCCGTACGACCTGCGACCCGAGGGCGTGACCGCCGTGGTCACCTTCCGCACCGCCGGGCCGTCCGCCGCCTAGCCCGGACACACCGCTGCGCAGGAAGTCGGCCGATCCGACGTCCTGCGCAGCATCGGTGGCCACCGCGCCGGCCACCGCTCCTCCGTGGGCCTCAGCCGCAGATCACCGGTGTGGCGCGCCCCGGATCGAGGGCGTTGGTCACCAGGTGCAGCGCCGTCGGCGAGAAGGCGATCGCCACGTGCTCGGCCAGGGAGACCGGGCAACGGTCCTGCAGAACCACGTTGTTCACGTTCGGCCCGGTCAGGA
This sequence comes from Kitasatospora sp. NPDC002965, assembly GCF_040611255.1. Taxonomy (NCBI): domain Bacteria; kingdom Bacillati; phylum Actinomycetota; class Actinomycetes; order Kitasatosporales; family Streptomycetaceae; genus Kitasatospora; species Kitasatospora sp. NPDC002965. The sequence continues at coordinate 16,833 of NZ_JBEXNT010000093.1, forward strand.
ACTGGGTCCGGTACGGCGTGACGACCTCGTCGTACACGGTCGCGATCACGGTGTAGCGGACACCCGGCACGGTGTCCGGCTTCGAGGCCATGGTCCGGTTGAAGTCCGAGCCCACCACCTGGTCCCGGCAGGCGGCGCAGACGGTGTAGATCAGCTCGGCGACCCGGGGGAGGTAAGGGGCCAGGTTGGCGATCCCGGAGAGCGTCGTCCCGTGGTTGGAGGGCGCCAGCCCGATCACCTTGTCGACCTTCGCCGCGCCCCCGAGGAACTTCAGGTAGTAGTTCGGCAGCATGCCGCCCTGCGAGTGGCCCACGACGTCGACCTTCGCCGCGCCGGTGGCACCGCGCACCAGGTCGACGAAGCGGCCGAGCTGGGCCGCCGACTCCGCGACCGGGCCGAGTCCGCCGATCGGCAGCAGCAGCCCGCTGCCGGACGAGGTGACGCCGGGGATCATCCCGTAGTCGAGGGCGAAGACGCAGTACCCCTTGCTCTTCAGCAGGGGCGAGAGTGCGAGCCAGTTCTCGTACCGGTTCGCGAAGGTGCCGTGCACCAGGACGACCGGGTTCGGGTGCGCCGCGCCCGGCCGGCAGTTCCAGTCGTTGGCACCGGGCGGCGAGGCCACCGGGTCGCCGTCCGGCGGGAGTTCACCGGCCGGGGCGAGCTCGGCGGAGGCGACGGCGGCGGGCGCGGTGGGGGTCGCGTCCGCCGCCCGAGCCGCCCCGGCCGTCCCGCCGGCGAGCAGCACGCCCGCCAGCAGGGCCGAGCCGAGTGGACCGAGGATCCTGCGGTGTACCGGTCTTGCGGCGAAGCGGAGAAGTGGGGTTCTCAACTGTTGCCTCCACGGCGGAAGTTTGTTACCAACAGGTAACCCGAGTGGCTCCATCATGCGGTCGCCCCTCCGACCTGGCCCTTGGGTGTCCCCCAGACCTGGACGGTGATCCCTGTGACCGGTCACAATTCACCCGCCCGCACCACCGATTGGCGGATTCCCGTGATCGGCGGCGTCCCCGCCGACCAGCGCCTGCTCGGCGCCGTTCCGGAGTTGGTCGAGACCGTCGTCGCCGCGCTGCTCGACCGGGTGCCGGCCTACCGCCGGCTGCCCCGCGAGCAGGTCACCGGCGAACTGGTCCAGGTCACCGAGCGCCGGATCCGCGCGCTCGCCCAGGCCGTCCGGACCGGACTTCCCTCCCCCGCAACGGAGTTCGCCGCCGTCCGGGAGGCCGCGGCGCGGCGGGCCGAGGAGGGGGTGCCGCTCGACGCCGTCCTGCTCGCCCACCACCTCGGCCTGGAGGTCTGCTGGGAACTGGTCGCCCGGCACGCCCGCGACGGCGACGCGGCCGACCTGCTGGTCCTCAACCGGCTGCTGCTCGACCAGCTCCGCCAGGCCACCGCCGCGGCCGGCGCGGGCTACCTGGACGAGCGGCGCACCGGCCCCGACGAACGGCAGACCGCCCGGCACGCCCTGCTCACCGCACTGCTGGACGGCGCGCCCGCCGTGGAGGCCGCGAGACGCGCCGGCCTCCGCCTCCCGTCCGCGTACGCCGTGCTCTGCCTCGCCGTCGCCGACCATCCGGACGAGCGGTCTCCCGACGTCGACCGGGCCGTGGCCGGCCACCGCAAACTGCGCCGGCTGCGCACAGAACTCGACCACGCCACCCGGCAGTCGGCGCTGTCGGCGCTCTCCGTCACCGGCGGGGTGGTCCTGGTCCCGTTGGAGCAAGCGCCGAACGCCGTACCGGAGTCCGTCTGGCAGCGGCTTGCCGACACGGTGGACCGCACCGCACGCGCGGCGGGCGTCACCGTCCGGGCCGGCGGGTCGGCCGCCGGGCCTGACGGGGTGCCTGCGGCGGCGGCACTCGCCGACGAGGTCCTCCAGGTGGCCCGGGCCGTCGGCCGACCGCCCGGGCTGCACCGGCTGGACGACCTCCTGCTGGAGTACCAGCTCAGCCGGCCCAGCCACGCCCGCGGCCGACTCGCCGCGCTGCTCGCACCACTGGAGGACGGCGGCGAACTGCTCGCCACCCTGCGCGTCCACCTGTCCGGCGGCCTGAACCGCCGTCACACCGCACAGGTGCTCCATCTGCACCCGAACACCGTCGACTACCGGCTGCGCAGGATCGCCGTCCTCACCGGCCTGGACCCGGCCCGGCCCGCCCACCTGCCGCGCATCACCGCCGCCATCGCCGCCCGCGACGCGGAACGCGACACCGGCCACCGCGCCGTTCCCGCCAGCCCACCGGGCCGCGGCGACCTCCCGAGCGTCCCGGACCCGAAGGACCACCCCCAGGACCACCAGGGCCGCCAGGCCCCTCCGGGCCTCCTTCGTCGCTCGGATCACTCAGGCCGCTCGGAGCCCGCCCAGGAACCGACCTGACACGGCTCCCGGCCGCCGCCTTCCCCCACCCCCGGTCTCAGCCCTCCGACTCACCGGGCAGCCGCAGGTCCCACCCCGCCAGCGCCCGCAGCTGCGCGGCGGTCACGTCGTCGGGCAGCGGTCGGGGAGGCTCGCTGCGGAACGGCGGTTCCCACCCCTCCGCCTCCGTCCAGCGGCGGACGACCTTCGCCGGGGCACCCGCCACCACCGTGTGGTCCGGCACCTCACCCCGCACCACCGAGCCGGCCGCGACGACGACGTTGCGGCCCAACCGGGCACCGGGGAGGATCACCGCGCCGGTGCCGATCCAGCTGCCCGAGCCGATCTCGACCGGCTCGTTGCGCGGCCACTGCTTGCCGATCGGCAGGTCGGTGGACCGGTACTCGTGCGCCTGGTCGGATATGTAGACGCCCGGACCGGTCCAGACGTCGTCGCCGAGCACGATCGACTCGTGGCCGACGATGTGGCTATCCCGGCCGATCACGCAGCCGCCGCCGATCCGGACGATCGGCTCGGGTCCGAGGTCGAGCCCCGGCAGGAAGCCGGCGCTGATCGTGACCCGCTCACCGATGATCGAGAACGGGCCGATGGTGATCCACTGTTCGTTGAACACGGCCCCGAGCGGGAACGTCAGCTTGGTCCCGGCGCCCAGCTCGCCGAACCGGTACGGCCCGGGGCTCTCGGTGGACACCGCGCCGGCCCGCTGGACCCACTGCCAGCCCCGGTGGACGGCGCGGCCCGCGGCTCGCCGGCCGACGGCCCGGGCCGCGGTGTACAGGGAACGCGTGATCGGCATGCGCTCACGTTACCGGTCCGTACGACGCCCCCGGCGTCGAGGCGGCCAAGGTCACACGGCCACCGCAGGACGGCCGCGAGGGTGCACCCGTGCGGCCCGGTCGCGGCCCCCCGGCACCCACCGGAAGCCGCCGGAAGCCGCCGACGGACCGCCCTATCCGGCCGACCGTCCCGGCGGCCGTGTCCGAAGGCCGCCAGTACTGCGAGACTCCCCAACCATGGAGATCACCGAACACCTCGAAGCGCTGCACCGCGAGGGCACCCTGCTCGCGGACGCCGCCGCCGGCACCGACCTCTCCGCGCCCGTCCCCACCTGTCCGGACTGGCGGCTGCGCGATCTGCTGCTGCACACCGGCCAGGTGCACCGCTGGGCGACGGCGACCGTCCGCGACGGGCACCGGAGCCGGATGGACGCCGACGGCGAACGCGCCGCCTGGGGCCCGGAGCCGGACGACGCCGAGCTGGTCGACTGGTTCCGGGCCGGCCACTCCGCCCTGGTGACGACGCTCGCCGCCGCCCCGGCCGACCTGGACTGCTGGACCGTCCTGCCGACGACCGGCCCGCTGGCCTTCTGGGCCCGCCGCCAGGCGCACGAGACCGCCGTGCACCGCTTCGACGCGGACGCCGCGGCCGGGACCGAGGGCCCGGCGGTCGGCCCGGCCCTCGCGCGGGACGGGATCGACGAGCTGCTGCGCGGGTTCATGACGCTCAGCCGCGGTCGGGTGCGGAGCGACCGGCCCAGGACGGTACTGGTCCGTGCGACCGACGGCGACGGGGGCGAAGGGCCGGGCTCCTGGCTGCTGACCGTCAGCCGGGAACCGCTGACCGTCGAACTCGCCGACGACGCCCCGGCCGCCGACCTGACGCTCACCGGCCCGGCCCGTGACCTCTACCTGCTGCTCTGGAACCGGCTGCCCGCCGATGCCGGGCGGGTGGCCCGTTCCGGGGACCGGTCGCTGCTCGACCTCTGGCGCGAGACCGCCGTCATCGGCTGAGGCCGGCGGGCCCGGGACCGGTCGCCGGTCCCGGGCCCGCCGCACGCCGCACGCCGCACGCCGCACGCCGCACGCCGCCAACGTCAACGTCAACGTCAACGGGCCCAGGGTGCCGGTCGCTTCTCCAGGAACGCGCGCATCCCCTGCTGTGCCTCCTCCGAGCCGAACAACCGCGCCGACAGCTCGACCAGTTCGTCGGCGTCCCGCTCGAAGGACCGCACCACCTCGGCGTTGGCCAGCCGCTTGGACTGGGCGAGCCCCTGCGGCGAACCGAGCCGCAGGGCGTCCAGCAGCCCCTTCAGCGCGAGGGCGACGGCCTCTCCGGAGTCGGCCGCCTGCGTGATCAGCCCGATCCGGGCCGCCTCGGCGGCGTCGAAGACCTCGCCGGTCAGGTAGTAGCGGGAGGCCGCGCGCGGGTCCAGCTTGGGGCGCAGCGGCAGCGAGATGACGGCGGGGGCCAGGCCGAGCCGGACCTCCGTGAACGCGAAGGTGGCGGCCGGACCGGCCACCGCCAGGTCGGCCGAGCCGACCAGCCCGAGGCCGCCGGCCCGGACGTGACCGTCGATGACGGCGATGACCGGCTTGGCGCAGTCCACGATCGCCCGCTGGAGGTCGACCAGACCGCGTGGCCCGACGGTCGGGTCGGCCCCCGTCGCCTCGGAGAGGTCCGCACCGGCGCAGAACACCTTGCCGGCGTGGGTCAGCACGACCGCGCGCACCTGCGGGTCGGCCGCCGCGGCGGCGAGGCCGGCGGTCAGCTCGGCCATCAGCCGCGTGGAGAGCGCGTTGCGGTTGTGGGGCGAGTCGAGGGTGAGGGTGGTGACGGCGTCCTCGGTGGTGACGTGGACGAGAGGCACTTCGCGGGTCATCGGTGCGGTCCTGCTTTCCGGCTGAGGGTGGGTCGGAGGGGCGCCCGCCGTCCGGTGGGGCGGCGCCCGGACGACTCTGGCACGCCCACCCTCCGCTCGACCAGAGCCACCCGTGCCCGGCGCGGGAAATCCGGTGGCGGTCCCCCCGCCCTCCGCGGGGGAGCCGCGTCCGGGCGCCCGGGCCCGATCCGGAAAGGCACTGGTGCGGTGATCACCCGTCGGCCACGATGAGCCCATGACCACCGAACCCGGGCGGAAGACCGCCCACCTCACGCACATCGCCGAGCCTCCCGGCGTGGCCCCGGGCACCGGCTACACCCAGGTCGTCACCGGTACCGGCCGGCTGGTGGCCGTCTCCGGCCAGGTCGCCTTCGACGAGGAGCGGCGGCTGGTCGGCACCGGCGACCCGAAGGCGCAGGCGCGGCAGATCTTCGAGAACATCCGCCGCTGCCTGGCCGCCGCCGGGGCGGACTTCTCCGACCTCGTCAAGCTCACCTACTTCCTCACCGACATCGGGCACCTGCCCGCCGTCCGCGAGGCGCGGGACGAGTTCTTCGGTGACATCCCGCTCCCCACCAGCTCGGCGATGCAGGTCTCGGCGCTGTTCCTGCCCGAGGTGCTGATCGAGATCGAGGCACTCGCGGTGGTGCCGGAGTAGTTCCCGGCGCTGCCGCCGTGTCCGGCGCCGGACCTCCGGCACCGGACACGGCGGCGCTGCGCGGGCGGTACGGCGCGGGCGGCGCGGGGGCGCGGGCGCAGCGGCACCGGCTCGGGTCACCGCGCCCGGCCGCCGCCCGAGGCCCACCGGACGGCGGGCCCCATGGCCAGGCCCGCGGCGGCGAGCAGTGCGCCGAGAGCGGCCCAGCCTGCCAGGCCGTACCCGATGACGACGGTCGAGACCACCGCCGGTCCGATCATCAGCGCGGCAGAGTTCCCCGCGTTGTAGACACCCTGGTAGGCACCGTGTGCCCGCTCGCCGGCCAGGTCGTAGCTGAGCGCCCAACTGCCGGCCTGGCTCAGTACCTCGCCGATCGCCTGGAGCGCCACGCCCACCAGCAGCACCACGGCGGCGATCGGGGCCGGCGCGCCGTGGGCGAGTGCGAGCACCAGGCACGAGGCGGCCAGGATCAGCCCGGCCCGGCCGCAGACCCGGGCGGCGGCGGCCGGGTCCTCGGTGCCCCTGGTGGCCCGCACCTGGAAGGCGATCACCAGCACGGTGTTGACGATCAGGGTGCCGGCCACGGTGATCCGCGGCGCGTCGGTCTGCTGGACGATCCAGAGCGGCACGCCCACCTCCAGCATCGCGAACTGCAGGCCGAGCACCGAGCTGAGTGCGGTCACCACCAGGAACGGTCCGTCCCGCAGTGCCGGGTTCCGGCTGCGCGTCCGCGCCCCCTCCGGCGTCCGGAGCCCCTCCTCCGCCGGCCGCTCACGCCCCGCGCCGCCCCACCCCGCGCCGCCCTGCCCGGGCACGGCCAGCCGCAGGAACAGCACCGACACCACCAGGTAGGTGGCGGCGTCGGCCAGGATCGCCGTCAGATAGGCGGGCCGCGAGTCCAGGTGGAGGGCGACGGCGCCCACGCCGGTGCCGAGGCAGAGGCCGACGTTGGTCACCACCCGCAGGTAGGCGCGGCCCGCGACCCGCTTGTCGGCGGGCAGCACCTGGGCGTACAGGGCGTTGCGGACGGCCGATCCGCCCCGGTCGGCGGCGGCCACCAGGCAGGCCAGGGCGACGAACGCCGGATAGCCGTCCACCAGCGTGTAGCCGGCGGTGCCCAGACCGGTGAGCGCGACCAGCACCACCAGGATCCGCTTCGCCCCCCAGCGGTCGGCGGCCCGCCCGGCGGGGACGCTCGCGACGACCCCGCAGAGCCCGGCGGCGGTGAGCGCGAGACCGAGCTGGGCGGCGCTCAGGCCGAGGACACCGGTGAAGAACAGCACGCCGACGGAGAGCGAGAGCCCGCTGCCGACGGTGTTGAGCAGGGTGATCCCGGCGAGCCGCCGGACCATCGGGTCGGGGTGCAGCAGCCGGGCGGCCCGGGACGGCCGGGGCCCGGGCTTCGCGGGCGGCCCCGGCGGTCCCGGCGGTCCGCCGGTCGTGCCGGTCGTGCCGGTCGTGCCGCTTCGGCCGATCCCCCCGGTCCCGCCGGTCCCGCCGCTCGCGCCGATTCCGTCGCTGTCGCCGTCCTGGCCGTTTCCGGGCAGGCCGGAGGTGGGTGCGGCGGTCGCCGCCGGTGAGGTGGTCATGCCCACGATCACACCCCGAGACGGCCCGTCCGCAGTACTGATTTAGGCTGGGCCTAAAAGCAGCCGGCGAGGGGGCCGCGTGCACCGGTTCAAGCTCGGCCTGGCCGACCTGGCCACCACCTGGTTCGCCTGCTCGCCGATCCAGGAGGCGTCGCTCAGCCTGCGGATGTGGACCCATCCCGGCGTCTACGCCTTCCAGTCGCCCGCCTTCGAGCGCCTCCGGCCCGCCTTCGAGCGGCTGGACTCCACGCTGCTGCTCTCCCTGGTCTCGCCCAACCGCTGGGTCCCGGACTTCCTGACCCCGCGCCCGGTCACCCCCTCGCCCGACTTCCGCACCGAACTGGCCACCGTCCGGGCACTGCCGCCCGAGCAGCTGCGCCCGGAGCTGGAACTGACCTTCCAGCTGGACCGCCGGCCGATGCCCGCCGTCCTGGCGGACGGACTGGCCGATCCGGCCCGGCTGCTGGCCCGGATCACCGACGCGCTGGAGGAGTACTGGGAGTGCTGCCTGGCGCCGGGCTGGTGGCCGCAGGCCCGCGCCGTGCTGGAGGCCGACCTGGTCTACCGGGCACGGGTGCTGGCCCAGCAGGGGGCCGCGGCGCTGTTCGCCGACCTGGACCGGCGGCTGCACTGGGCGGACGGCCTGCTGTCGATCAACCGGCACTGGTCGGACGGGGACGGCGAGATCACCGTGGACGGGCGCGGCCTGGTCCTGGTGCCGACGTTCTTCGCCCGGGGCGCGATCACGATGATCAGCAACGACCGTGCACCGCAGATCAGTTACCCGGCACGCGGCCAGGCCGGCATGGCCGACCCCCGACCGCCGGCCACTCCGCGCGCGCTGGAACAGCTGCTCGGCGCACCGAAGTCGCGCCTGCTGACGCTGCTCGCGGAGCCGGCCACCACCACCGATCTCGCCTACCGGCTCGGCGTGACCGCGGGCGCGGTCAGCCAACACCTGGCCGTGCTGCACGCGACCGGCCTGGTGACCCGGGCCCGGCACGGCCGATCGGTGCTGTACGCCCGCAGCCCGCTCGGCGACGAGCTGGCCGGCGACCCGCGCCGCCGTCCCTAGTCCTGCGCGAGGCGCGGGCGGACCCCGCCCGGGGCGCGTTCGAACCGTGCGCCGGCCCCGTCCCGACCTGGCCCGTCAACTCCCCACTGGTACAGACCTGTTGACGCATTGGTCCAGTCCTCCTACAGTTCCCATGCCCCGTCTCCCCACAAACGCGGGCATCGATCGGCCACGCACCACCCCAGCGCCACGGTCCGATCCGGCACCACCCCGCCCCACCAGGCACCACCCGCACCACCCGTACGGTTCTACGTCACCCTGTCCAACCCCCACAGTCACAGGGAGAACCATGTCCGCTCGACCCCGGGCACACCGCCCACGCGTGCGCCACAGACTGCTGGCGCTGCTGTCCGTCCTGCTCCTCCCGCTGGCCGCGGTCACCGCGATGGCCACACCGGCCAACGCCGCCGGGAAGCTCACCGCCACCTTCACCACCGAGAACAACGGGTCCTGGTGGAAGGGCACCTACATCGTCCGCAACGACAACGCCGCCGCCGTCTCCGGCTGGACCCTGGAGTTCGACCTGCCGGCCGGCGTGACCATCCAGAACAGCTACAACGGCACCGCGACGGCCAACGGCCGCCACATCACCGCCACCAACGCGTTCTACAACGCCAACGTGCCCGCCCGCGGCACCACCGAGCCGTACAGCTTCTGGTTCGTCGCCAACGGGCCGGTCGGCACACCGACCGGCTGCCGGATCAACGGCGACAAGTGCGACGGCAGTTCGGACGTCCTGCCGTCCGCGCCCGGCACCCCGGTGGTCACCGACTCGACCGCGCGCAGCCTCGCCCTGAAGTGGCCGGCCGCCACCGGCGGGGACTTCCAGGTCGCCTCCTACGAGGTGCTGAGCGGGGCGACCGTGCTCGCCACCAGCGCCACCGCCGACGCACTGGTCACCGGACTGACCCCGGCCACCAGTTACACCCTGACCGTCCGGGCCAAGGACACCCGTGGCAACACCGGCCCGCTCAGCGCGCCCGTCACCGCCACCACCTTCGACCCGGCCACCGACCCGACCCCGCCCACCGCTCCGACCAACCTCCGCACCACCGCAGTGGGTTCGAGCGAGGTGACGCTCGCCTGGAACGCCGCCACCGACAACCTCCGGGTCGCCGCGTACGACGTCTACCAGGGCGCCACCCTGGTCCGGACGGTGACCGGCTCCACGCTGACCGCCACCGTCAGCAGCCTCTCGCCGTCGACGAACTACACCTTCACGGTGAAGGCCCGGGACGGCGCGGACAACGCCTCGCCGGCCTCGGCCCCGCTCTCCGTCACCACCTCCGACCTGGTGGGCGCCGGCAAGTACGCCCGCGTCGGCTACTTCACCCAGTGGGGCATCTACGGCCGCCAGTACTTCGTCAAGAACCTCGACACCTCGGGCAGCGCGGCCAAGCTCGACGTCATCAACTACGCCTTCGAGAACATCGATCCGGTCAACCTGACCTGCATGGCCGGTGTCACCAGGGGCACCACCGCCAACCCGCAGGACCCTGACCAGGGCACCGGCGCGGGCGACGCCGACGCCGACTACGGCCGCCCGATGAGCGCCGCCCAGTCGGTGGACGGCGTGGCCGACGACGGCTGGGGCAAGCTGCGCGGCAACTTCAACCAGCTGAAGAAGCTGAAGGCCAAGTACCCCCACCTGAAGATCGTCGTCTCGCTGGGCGGCTGGACCTACTCCAAGTACTTCTCGGACGCGGCGGCGACCGACGCCTCGCGGCAGAAGTTCGTCAAGTCCTGCGTCGACGTGTGGATCAAGGGCAACCTGCCGCTCTACAACGGCGCCGGCGGTGACGGCGTCGCGGCGGGCATCTTCGACGGCATCGACCTCGACTGGGAGTGGCCCGGCTCGCCCGACGGCCACGCCGGCAACCACTACAACGCCAACGACAAGGGCAACCTGACCCTGCTGCTCGCCGAGTTCCGCAAGCAGCTCGACGCGCTCGGCGGCTCGCACAAGCTGCTGACCGCCTTCACCCCGGCGGACCCGGTCAAGATCGACCAGGGCTGGGACCTCTCGAAGATCTTCAACTACCTGGACATCGCCAACGTCCAGGGCTACGACTTCCACGGCGCCGGCAGCGACAACTCGTGGGAGCCCAACCGGACCGGCCACCAGGGCAACCTCTACCCGGACGCCCAGGACCCGTACCCGAACCACTTCAGCGTGGACGCGGCGCTGAAGCCCTACCTGGACGCCGGCGTCAACCCGCGCAAGCTCACCATCGGCCTCGCCTTCTACGGCCGCGGCTGGCAGGGCGTCGCCGACGGCGGCGTCAAGGGTGAATGGCAGAGCGCGACCGGCGCAGCCCCCGGCCAGTTCGCCGAGGAGGCCGGGACCCGCGGGTACAACAACCTCATCACCACCTTCCCCAACCTGTCCGTCTACCACGACGAACAGTCCGTCTCGACCTACGGGTACACGGGTGCGGGCGGGCAGTGGTGGACCTTCGACGACACCTGGTCGATCGCCAAGAAGACGGCCTACCTGAAATCGAAGGGCCTGCTCGGCGCGATGATCTGGGAAATGACCGGTGACACGCCGGGCGGCACCCTCATCACCGCGATCGACAACGGGCTCAAGTAGCACCACGGCATGGCCGACGCTCCGCCGGGGAACCCCTCCCCGGCGGAGCGTCACCGCCGGTCCTCAGCGCGAGGCCAGTGCCGCCAGTCGCCGGGCCGCCCGGTAGTCCCGGAGCACCTGGGCGAACGTGGTGTGCCCCTGCGTGGTCCGGGCGAAGGCCCGCCAGGCGGGGTCGACCAGGCAGACCGCCGCGTGGAACAGGTACGGCCGGTGCTCGAACGCGTTCAGCATCTGCTTCCCCGCCCGCATCTCCACGCCCAGGCCCGCCTTGATCGCGAACGCGTAGTTCAGCGCCTCGCGCCGCACCTCGCCCGCGTTGCCCGCCTCGGCCACCTTCACCGCCCACTCCCCGGCCAGCCGGCCCGAACGCAGTGCGTACGAGATGCCCTCGCGGGTCCACGGCTCCAGCAGCCCGGCCGCGTCACCGGCCACCAGGACCCGGCCGCGCGAGAGCGGCGAGTCCTCGGCCCGGCAGCGGGTCAGGTGGCCGGACTCCACGCTCGGCGGGAAGCCCGCCAGCCCCAGCCGGCGGATGTAGGCGGCGAGGTACTGCTTGGTCCGCTCGCCGTCACCGCGTGCCGAGATCACCCCGACGGTCAGGCTGCCCGACTCGGTCTTCGGGAACACCCAGCCGTAGCTTCCCGGCAGCGGGCCCCAGTCGAGGTGGATCCGGCCCGCCCAGTCGGCCGCGACCTCCGGCGGGACGGGGATCTCCGCCTCCAGCCCGAGGTCGATCTGGTCGAAGGAGACACCCACGTGCCGGCCGATCCGGCTCGCGCTGCCGTCCGCCCCGACCACGGCGCGGGCCTCGAAGGTGCGCCCGTCGGCGGCGGTGACCAGCGCCGTCCGGTGCTCGCCGCCGCGCTGCTCCACCCCGGTGACGGTCACTCCGGTGACCAGCACGGCGCCCGCCTGCTTGGCCGCCTGGACCAGGCGCAGGTCGAACTCGTCCCGGTTGACGAGCCCGAACAGCATCCGCTTCGAACGCCGGGTGCGGGCGAACCGGCCGCGGTACGCGAAGGTGACGGCGTGCACCCGGTCCTGGAGCGGGAGCTCGAAGTCCGGCGGGAGGCTGTCCCGGGAGGGGCCGATGATGCCCCCGCCGCAGGTCTTGTACCGGGGGTGCTCGGCCTTGTCGAGCAACAGCACCCGCCGGCCCTGGGCGGCGGCGGCGTACGCGGCCGAGGAGCCGGCCGGCCCGGCACCGACGACGACGACGTCCCAGACGCCGTCCAGCCGGCCGGGCCCGTCGGCCTCGGCGCCGACCACGGCGTCGGCCTCGAACGCGGCGTCGGCCGGGGCGTCGGCGTCGAGCGGGCCTCGCTCGGCCTGCGGGCCACTGGTGTCGTGCGGGCTACTGGCATTGTGCGGGCTACGAGAATCAGGGCTTCCGGAGTCAGTCACGGACAGCAATCCTAGTGCGGCCGACCTCCCCGGTGTCGGCCGCACCGCCCCGAACGCGCGGCCGAATCCCCCCGCCGCACCGCTCGACGCCGCCCGGGCCGCCCCGTGCCCGCCGGACCCCGCCCCCGGCCGGTGCCGTGCCCGGTGCCGTGCCCGCTGCCGCCGCCGGCCGCCCCCGGCCGGGCGACCGTTCGTGTCCGCCTATGATCGGCGCTACCCCCCGTCAACGACGTTCGCCCGCACCATCCCTCGGACGGACCAGCCCTACCCGGAGCATCACGATGCCGCAGCAGCAGCGCCTGGCCGACGCCGTCCGGTCCCTGATGGACCGCGCCCGGACCGACCTCGCCGACCTGGTCGCCTTCCCGTCCGTCGCCGACCCCCGTCAGTTCCCGGTCGAGGAGTGCGACAAGGCCGCCCACTGGGTCGCCGAGGCGTTCGCGGCCGAGGGCCTGACCGGCGTCCGGCTGCTGGACACCCCCGACGGGACCCGGTCCGTCTACGCCGAGCTTCCCGGCCCGGCCGGCGCGCCGACCGTCCTGCTCTACTCGCACTACGACGTCCAGCCGCCGCTCGACGAGGACGCCTGGATCAGCCCGGCGTTCGAGCTGACCGAGCGTGACGGCCGCTGGTACGGACGCGGCGCGGCCGACTGCAAGGGCAACGTCCTGATGCACCTGACGGCCCTTCGGGCGCTGCGCCAGGTGGACGGCGGGTACCCCGTCGGGCTGAAGATCATCGTCGAGGGCTCGGAGGAGCAGGGCACCGGCGGTCTGGAGCGCTACGCCGAGGCGCACCCCGAACTGCTCGCCGCCGATGTCGTCGTCATCGGCGACACCGGCAACTTCGCCGCCGGGCTGCCCACCGTCACCGCCTCGCTGCGCGGCATGACCGTGGTGGACGTCTCCGTCCGCACCCTGGCCGGCAACCTGCACTCCGGCGCGTTCGGCGGTGCCGCCCCGGACGCGCTGCAGGCCCTGGTCAAGGTGCTCGCCTCGCTGCACGACGAGCACGGCGACGTGGCGGTCGCCGGCCTGACCGGCGGCCAGACCTGGAGCGGCGTGCAGTACCCGGACGAGCAGTTCCGCGCGGACGCCAAGGTGCTGGACGGCGTCGCGCTCACCGGTACCGGCACCGTCGCCGACCGGCTCTGGGCCCGCCCGGCGGTCACCGTCCTCGGCATCGACGCCCCGCCGGTGATCGGCGCCACCTCCTCCGTCCAGGCCTCCGCCAAGGCGTCCGTCAGCCTGCGCGTCCCGCCGGGCACCGACACGGCCGCCGCCCAGGAGGCGCTGGTCGCCCACCTGGAGGCCCAGGTGCCGTTCGGCGCCCGGGTCACCGTCGAGCGCCAGGGCAACGGCGCGCCGTTCAGCGCCGACACCTCCGGCCCGGCGTACGAGGCGATGGGCGAGGCGATGGCCGAGGCCTTCGGGACCCCGATGGTCACCTCCGGCGAGGGCGGCTCGATCCCGCTCTGCAACACCCTGCGCACGCTCTACCCGGAGGCGGAGATCGTGCTGATCGGCGTCGAGGAGCCCACCACCCAGATCCACGCGGTCAACGAGAGCGTCGACCCGCTGGAGCTGGAGCGGATGGCGCTCACCGAGGCGCTCTTCCTGCGCCGCTACGCCGAGCTGCGATCCGTCTGACGAGGAGCCACCGCCGGGCAGTTCCCGGGTCACCACCGGTGCACTACCGGGCCGCGCCGTCCACCACGACGGCGCGGCCCGTCCGTCCCACGCCGGACGAACACCTCGGGTGCCGCCGTGCACGCCGGGCCCGCGCGCCCCTGCCCCGGCTCACACGCCGCCCCGGCACTACCCGCGCGCCGTCCGGACCCCGGCCACCGCGGCCCGGACCAGCGCGTACCCCACCGCACCGACCGCCAGCCCGGCGCCCGCCCCGAAGCACACCTCCGGGATCACCCGACGCCGCAGCGGCACGAGCCGGTGCACCACCCCGGCCGCCGTCGCCGCGCCGAGCCCCACGACGACGGAGCGCCGCACCCGGTCCGTCAGCACGACCGCCGGCGCGACCGGCTCCACCGCCCGGGCCGCACGCACCGCGTACCCCGCCACCGCTGCCAGCGCCGGGACCGACGTGCCGTACTGCAGCACCGTGTACAGAGGCGGCCCACCGGCGACCGGCCGCTCCAGTGCCGGTACCAGCCGGGCACCGAGCCGGCCCCCGTGGGTGAAGGCGTCCCACCCCACGTGACTGGCCGCGCCGAGCGCCGCCGAGGCCGCGAACCAGGCGGCGTCCGCCCCGCTCACGACCCGGGGTTCCCGCTCCGCCCGCCGACTCCGGCGGACCGTCAGCGCCTCGGCCGGGCCCGCCCACCGCTCCGGGAGCAGCCCGACGAGCGGCCCGCGCAGCAGCCCGTGCCAGCCGGCCACCAGCACGGCCGCGACCGCGACGTCCACGGTCGGTACCGCCCACCAGCGGTGGGTCAGCCGGCCGTGCCGGTACACCCCCGGCAGCAGCGACTCGGCGAAGAACGGCACGTCCGGCGCCAGCGACCCGGCGACCAGGGCCGACGCGACCAGCGGCCCGCGCTCCCCCGCCGCCCGCAGCAGGGGCAGCACGGCGGCCGGGTGACTCAGTGTGAAGGGCATGCCCTCATCCTGCCGCCGCCCGACCGCCGTCGTGCCGTCATCGGCACACGCCGCACCGGCCTCGCCCGCCCCACGCGCAGAAACCGCCCCGCCGGCCACGCCGCGGCCCAACCGCTCGGCCGCCTGCGGTGGACGGCCGACCGGCGACGGGCGGCCTACGCCGCGTCGGCCGTCCTGGCCAGCCCCACCCCGGCCCGGCGCCCGGCCTCCAGGTACCGCAGCTCCCCGCACCGCCTGGCGTCCAGCGCGGCGGCCAGCCGCCGGTAGCGCCCCGGCGGCAGCAGCCCGGCGGCCTCCTCCAGGCTGACGAACCGCCAGCCGCGCAGTTCCTCCTGCTGGAGCAGCAGCCCCTGCCGGCCGGCGGCGTCCAGCAGCCCGCCGTCGTAGACCAGGCGCAGCCCGCCCCGGCGCGGCCCGGTCCGCGGCTCCCAGTCGACGGCCAGCAGTCGCAGCACCGACGGGTCGAGCCGCAGGCCGAGCTCCTCGGCCGTCTCCCGGAGGGCGGCGTCGGTCGGCGCCTCGCCGCGTTCGACCACTCCGCCGGGAAACTCCCAGTCCGGCTTGTACACCGGGTCGACCAGCAGTACCCGGTCCTGTTCGTCGAAGAGCAGGACCGCGGCCGCGACGGTGTCCCCGGTGGGGTCGGGACTCTGGACGATCGGGCAGCGGGCGGACCCGTCCCGGACCAGCTGGGCGAGCCGGACGGCGGTCTCGTGCGGGGTGAGGCCCGCGGTGTCGACGAGCCGCGCGTCCCGGCCGAGCCAGCGGCGGGCGGCGCGGTAGCGGGGCAGATGGTCCAGGCACCACTGCCGGATCCGCGCGCTGCGCTCCGGATCGTCCGGGCACTCCTCACGCTGCGCTATGCGTTCGCGCAGGATCGTTTCTTCAGGATCGAGAACGAGATGGTGCACCGTGATGCCGTTCGAGGCCAGCGAACCGAAGATCTCGTCCCGGTAGTCCTCCCGGAGCAACGTCATCGGGACCACCAGCGGCCCGGCCACCTCGCCGAGCAGTGCGGCGGCCGTCTCGGGCACCAGCCGGCGCCAGGCCGGCAGGTCCTGGAAGTCGGACACCGCCGCCATCCGGTCGGCCGGCAGCATCGCGCGCAGCCCGAACCCGATCAGCTCGGGATCGAACAGCGTGCTGCCGGGCAGCAGTTCCACCAACTCGCGGCAGGCACTCGACTTGCCCGCCCCGAACGTGCCATTGACCCAGACGATCACAAACGTCCCCTGCCCCTCGACCTCCCCCGGCGCCGTTCGCACCGGGCGGCGCCCCCGTCAGCCGAACCAGCGCCACCCGAGGTGGTACCCCCGCCGCGCCGGTCCCCATGCCTCCCCGACCGCCCTGCTCGCGGCCGCCGGCCGCACCGGATGACAGAGGCATGTGCCCAGGCCAGCGGCCTGGCCGCGACGCCCGTACAACCCGCGACACGCCGGAGTGCACACCCCGGACCACCGGCGTCCGACATCCTTCCACGCGCCCCCTCCGCACCCCGTGCGCCCTGCCACAGACGCACGGGAAAGCCGCACCGGTTCCCCGCCCGTCGGTTGCCTCCGGCGGCCCGACCGCATAGAGATGAACGGTGACCGCACCCACCGGACCCGGCCGCGTCGTGGCCGTCGGTTCCGTCAACGTCGACCGGATCCTCCGCTGCCCCGCCCTGCCCGCGCCCGGCGAGACCGTCCTGGTGACCGACTCGGCCCAGGGCTTCGGGGGCAAGGGCGCCAACCAGGCCGTGGCCGCCGCCGCCATGGGCGCACCCACCCGTCTGGTCGCCAAGGTCGGTGCGGACGCCGACGGCCGCGCCGCCCTGGCCGACCTGCGCGGGGCGGGCGTCGACATCGGCGCCGTGCTCGTCGACACGGACGCCCCCACCGGACAGGCCGTCGTCATGGTCGACCCGTCCGGCGAGAACAGCATCCTGGTGGTCCCCGGTGCCAACGCCCGGCTCACCGGCGCCGAGGTCACCGAGGCGCTCGCCTCGCTCGCCCTCACCCCCGCCGACGTCGTCCTCACCAGCGGCGAGGTCCCCGAGGAGTGCATCCTGGCCACCGCGGCCGTCCTTCGCGACGGCGGCCCCCGCTGGATCCACAACGCCGCCCCGGTCGGCAAGCTCCCCGACCGGCCGGGCCCTGCCGGTCGGGGAGCGCTGATCGTCGCCAACGCCGTCGAGGCCGCTCAGCTCGCGGGCACCCCCGCCCCGGGCCGGCCACACGACGAGGCCCACGGCGAAACCCACGACGAAGCCCACGACGAGGTCCTCGACGAGCCCCACGGCGAGACCCGTGGGAAGGCCGCCGACGCGGCCCCGGCCGCCACCGCCCTGGCCGCCCTCGGCGAGGGCGCCGTGATCACCCTCGGCGCGGCCGGCGCACTGGTCGCCACCGACGGCGCGGTCCACCACGTCCCCGCCCCCGAGGCCACCGTCGTCGACACCACCGGCGCCGGCGACGTCTTCTGCGGCGCCCTGGCGGCGCGGCTCGCCGACGGCGCGTCCCTCCCGGCGGCAGCCGCCACCGCCGCCGCGGCCGGTGCCTTCGCCGTCACCGCCCCGGGCGCGCGCGGAGCCCTCCCCCGGCCGGCCGATCTCGGTCTCGCCCCCGGCACCGGGCGCCCCTGACCTGCCCGGACACCGCCGCCGGGCACCACCCCGGCGGCACCGGTGCACCTCGCCGCACCCCCGATTCCCCCTCGGCGGCACCGCCCGCACCGCCGCCCACGACGACGCCCGGACCGTCCGGCCCGGGCGTCGTCCGTCTGCGGGACCGGCTCAGGGCCGACCCATGTGGGTCGGGTAGTAGCCGCTGCTGATCCGGGAGACACGGATCAGGGTGCCGGGTCGCGCAGCCTCCACGTACTGGTTGTTGCCCAGGTAGATCGCCACGTGGTGGATGCCCCGCGCGGTGCCGTCGTCCGACCAGAAGAGCAGGTCGCCGCGCTGCGGCTGGCTCGCCTTCACCGGGGTGGTGGCCGCGTACTGGTCGTTGGCGACGCGCGGCAGTTCGATGCCCCCGCGCCGGAAGGACTGCTGGACGAGGCCCGAGCAGTCGTAGCCGTCCGGCCCGTTCCCCGCCGTCTTGAACGGCTTGCCGAGCTGGGCGAGCGCGAACGACACGGCCGTCTCGACGTCACCGTCGGCCGCCGGCACCGCGGAATCGGCGGAGGACTGGGTCGAGGACGACCCGCCGGAGACCGAGGTCGCCGCGTCCGACGACCCTCCGGTCCGCGCCAGGTAGACGTCGTAGTGGGTCGTCCAGCGCCACTGGCCCTGGCTGTTCTTGAACCAGTACCGCGACCCGTCCCACCCCTGGGTGATCCCCCCGGACGTGGTCGCCGTCGTCGCGGACGGGGAGGCGGTGGCGGTGGCGGTTCCGGCCGACGCCCCGGTCCGCGCCAGGTAGACGTCGTAGTGGGTCGTCCAGCGCCACTGGCCCTGGCTGTTCTTGAACCAGTACCGCGACCCGTCCCACCCCGCGTGGGCGGGCGCCGGCTCGGCGGCGGCGCTGCCCACCCCGGTGCCGAGGCCGAGCACGCCCGTACCCGCCACGATCACGGCCACCATGCCTATCCCCCGGCGGACCCGCGCCGCACGGGAGGGGCGGAAGGTGCGGGCACCCTCCGCCGGCTGGGCGGCGGTGGCGGCGGCGTGCTGCCCGGTCGGCTCGTCGGCGGCACCCGGTGCGCCGGTGTTGACGGTCGTCATCCTGCTGTCTTCCTTTGCTGAGCACTGAACGCGGAACGCGGATCGCGGAACGCTGGACGAAGGCCGGAACGAATCCGCGGCCGACATGCCGCGGCTTCCGGCCGTGCGGCCGGAAGCTGCGGCGTGGAGCCCGGGGATTCAGTTCTGCCTGCGTGTCACGTTAGGCACGCGTCCGCTCACAGCGCGCAGTGGAGTGCGCCAAAGGAAGGGCTCACGGAAGGTGAGCGGGCGTCACCCGGCACCCGCCGGGTGACCGCCCGTCACCCGTGTGCCGAGTCCGCGAGCAACTGCTTCTTCAGCACCTTTCCCATGGCGTTCCTGGGCAGTTCGGGCACCAGGACCACCCGTCGGGGCCGCTTGTGCACCGAGAGCCGCTCCGCCACAAAGGCCGTCAGCTGTTCCCCCGTCACGGGACCGGCCGGGATGACGTACGCGACGACCGCCTGGCCGAGGTCCTCGTCCGGCGCGCCGACCACGGCCGCGTCCGCCACCGCCGGGTGGTCGCGCAGGGCCGCCTCGACCTCGCCCGCGCCGATCCGGTACCCGCCGCTCTTGATCAGGTCGACGGAGGCGCGGCCGACGATCCGGTGGAAGCCGTCCGGGCCGATCACCGCGACGTCCCCGGTGCGGAACCAGCCGTCCGCCGTCCAGGCCTCGGCGTCGGCGTCCGGCCGGTTGAGGTACCCGCCGAACAGGGTCGGCCCGGCGACCTGCAGCTCGCCGACGCTCTCGCCGTCGTGCGCGACCGGGCCGCCGTCCTCGCCGACCAGCCTGGTCCGCACACCGGCCAGCGGCAGGCCGACGCTGCCGGGGCGGCGCTCGCCGTCGGCCCTCGTCGAGACGGTGATGAGCGACTCGGTCATCCCGTACCGCTCGATCGGGGCGTGGCCGGTCAGCGCAGCCAGCCGTTCGAACACCGGGACGGGCAGCGGGGCGCTGCCGGAGACCAGCAGGCGGGCCCGGGCCAGCTGCCCGGCCGCCTCCTCGTCGGCGGCCAGCCGGGACCAGACCGTCGGCACACCGAAGTAGAGGCTCCCCCCGGCGGCCGCGTAGGCGGCGGGGGTGGGCCGCCCGGTGTGCACCAGCCGGCTGCCGCTGCGCAGTGCGCCGAGCACGCCGAGCACCAGGCCGTGCACGTGGAAGAGCGGCAGACCGTGCACCAGGGTGTCCTCCGCGGTCCACTGCCAGGCCTCGGCGAGGGCGTCGAGGTCCGCGGCGACGGCGGACCGGTGGATCACCGCGCCCTTGGGCGCACCCGTGGTGCCGGAGGTGTAGAGCACGAAGGCGGTCGCCCCCGGGCCGGGCTCGGCGTACGTGGTGGCCGAGCGCTCGGCCAGGTCGACGGGCAGCGCCGTGACCGGCGGTCCGGCGGCCGGGCCGTCCTCCCGGGGATCGTCCCCGGCGGCGTGCGCGAGCAGGACCGCACCGGAGTCGCGCAGGATGTGGGCGCGTTCCTTGGGCCCGGAGTCGGGCGGCAGCGGGACGACCGGCACGCCGGCGAGCAGCCCGCCGACCACGGCGGCCACGGTCTCGGCGGTGGGCCGGGCGAGGACCGCGAGCGCGGGGGCGCCGGCCACCCGGTCGGCGACGGCGGTGGCCGCGCCGAGCAGCTGTTCCCGGGAGAGTGTCCGCCCGTCGATCCGCAGCGCGTCGCCCGAGTCCCCGAAGCCGCCCTGAAGTGCCGTCAAGAGTGTCATGTGTCCGCCTTCGCCCCTGTTCGCGATCGGCCGCCCCGCCGCCGGCGGTCGCCGGCGCTCGTGCCGCCGACTCTACGGGCCCGTCGCCGCTCCCCCGGTCCGGGGACCACGTGCCGTGCGGGAAGTCCCGGACAACGCGCAGGGGCGCGTCCGGGAGGTCCCGGACGCGCCCCTGCGGCGACGGCTCAGCCCTTGCGGGACTGCACCTCGGCGGTGAGCTGCGGCAGCACCGCGAAGAGGTCGCCGACCACGCCGTAGTCCGCCAGCTCGAAGATCGGGGCCTCGGGGTCCTTGTTGACGGCCACGATGGTCTTCGAGGTCTGCATACCGGCCCGGTGCTGGATGGCGCCGGAGATGCCGTTGGCCACGTACAGCTGGGGCGAGACCTGCTTGCCGGTCTGGCCGACCTGGTTGCTGTGCGGGTACCAGCCGGCGTCGACGGCGGCGCGCGAGGCACCGACGGCCGCGCCCAGCGCGTCCGCCAGCTCCTCGACGACGCCGAAGCCCTCGGCGGCACCGACGCCGCGACCGCCGGAGACGACGATGGCGGCCTCGGTCAGCTCGGGGCGGCCGGTGGAGACGCGCGGGGTCCGCGAGACGACCTTGGCGGCGTTGCCGGTGAACGCGACGGTGACGTCCTCGACGGTGCCGGCGGCCGCGGCGGCCTCCGGCGCGACGGCGTTCGGCTTGACGGTGATGACCGGGGCGCCCTGCGACACCCTGGACTTCACCTGGAACGACGCGGCGAACACCGACTGGGTGGCGACCGGACCGTCGGCGCCGGCCTCCAGGTCGACGGCGTCGGTGATGATGCCGGAGCCGAGGCGCAGGGCGACGCGGGCGGCGACCTCCTTGCCCTCGCCGGAGGAGGTGACCAGCACCGCGGCGGCCTCGCTCGCCTTCGCGATCTGGGTCAGCGCGTCCACCTTCGGGACGACCAGCTGGTCGGTGAACTCGGCGCCGTCGGCCACGTAGACCTTCGCCGCGCCGTACTCGGCCGCCTTCGCGGCGATCGCGGCGGCGGCCGGACCGGCCCCGAGGACGACGGCCGACGGCTCGCCGATCCGGCGGGCCAGGGTCAGCAGTTCGAGGGCCGGCTTGCGGACCACACCGTCGGCGTGGTCCACGAGAACCAGGATCTCAGCCATGATTCGTTGCTCCTGATCGATCGTTTGGGTGCGCGAACGGGTGGGACTAGATGAACTTCTGGTCGGCGAGGAAGCCCGCGAGCGCCTTGCCGCCCTCGCCCTCGTCCTTGACGACCGTGCCCGCGGTACGCGCCGGACGCGCCGCCACCGACTCCACCGCCGTCCACGAACCCGCCAGACCGACCTCGTCCGC
>NZ_JBEXNT010000094.1:0-35398 GCF_040611255.1 Kitasatospora sp. NPDC002965
GCCCGCCGGCCCGCGGCGGGCGCAGCCGGCACCCGATGCCGCCCGACTTCGACGCCCTGGTGGCGGCCGTGACCGGGGCGATCGCCCCGCACCTGGACGGTGGCCGGTTCGGCTTCTACGGGCAGAGCTTCGGCGCCCTGCTCGCCTACGAGGTCGCCCGCGCGCTGCCCGCCGACCGCCGCCCCGAGCTGGTGGTGGCCGCCGCCGCGCCCAGCCCCGCCGCGTGGACCGAGCGGGAGTCCCGGGACCTCGACGCGTCCGAGCTGCTGCGGCTCACCGGCCTGGAGGAGGTCGTCCGGGCCGAGCCCGAACTCGTCGACCTGGCGCTCGCCGGCATCCGCACCGACCTCGCGGTCAGCGCCACCTACCGGTACCGCCCGCACGCGCCGATCGGCTCCGCGCTGTACGCGGTGGCCGGCGCCGACGACCCGATGCTCGGCGCCACCGACCTCACCGGCTGGGCCGCGCACACCCGCGGCGACTTCGGCCACCACGTCGTCCCCGGCGGGCACCTCCTGGCCACCGTCGACCGCCCCGGTCCGGTCGGCCTCCTGACCACCCTCCTGGCGGGCCGCCAGACCTCCGTCCCCGCGCACGACACCAGGGAGCAGCAATGGTGACCACCACCGCCGTCGACCTCACCGACCCGGCCCTCTGGGCCCGCCCCGACACCCCGGCCCTGGTCGACGAGCTGCGCCGCGAGGCTCCCGTCCACCGCACCGACACCATGGACGACGGTCCGGTCTGGTCGGTGATGACCTACCGCGAGTCGGCGGACGTGCTGCGCAACGCGGCCGTGTTCAGCTCGGAGTCCGGCTCGCTGCTGGGCTCGGGCGAGGGCAAGGTGCCGGTCGGCTCCGGCCGGATGATGGCCCTCACCGACCCGCCCCGGCACCGTGAACT
This sequence comes from Kitasatospora sp. NPDC002965, assembly GCF_040611255.1. Classification (NCBI taxonomy): domain Bacteria; kingdom Bacillati; phylum Actinomycetota; class Actinomycetes; order Kitasatosporales; family Streptomycetaceae; genus Kitasatospora; species Kitasatospora sp. NPDC002965. Next base: position 904 of record NZ_JBEXNT010000094.1, read on the forward strand.
GCGGGCTCCGGCGAACCCGTTCTTCTCCAAGGGCGGGGTGCGCGGGGCTTCCCGGTCGATCGCCGAGCGGGCCGGGGAGCTCTTCGACCGGGCCGTGGAGCAGGGCGAGGCCGACCTCGTCGACGTGGTCTCGGCGCTGCCGCTCGCCGTCATGTGCGATCTGCTGGACGTCCCCGAGCAGGACCGCGACATGATGGTCCGGGTCTGCGACGTGGCCTTCCTCGGCAGCACGCCGGAGGAACGCCGCGCCGGGCACCAGCAGTTGATCCCGTACCTGATGCACCAGGTGATGCTGCGCCGCACCGACCCGCGGGACGACCTGATCTCCATGATGGCCACCTACAAGGTCGGCGGGCGGCTGATGCCGATCGAGGACGTGGTGCTCAACCTGGACAACATCGTGGTCGGCGGCGTCCAGACGGTCCGGCACACCGCGGCGATGGGCCTGCACACCCTGGTCCAGCGGCCCGACCTGTGGCGGCGGTTGCAGCAGGGCGAGGTGTCGATGGACTCGGCCGTGGACGAGCTGCTGCGGTGGACCTCGGTCGGCCTGCACACGCTGCGCACCGCGACCCGGGACATCGAGCTGGCCGGGCGGCAGATCCGGCGCGGCGACCGGGTGGCGGTCTGGGTCTGGTCCGCCAACCGGGACCCGGAGGCCTTCGACCGGCCCGAGGAGGTCCGGCTGGACCGTTCGCCCAACAAGCACCTCGCGCTGGGCCTGGGGGCCCACTACTGCATCGGTGCGCCGCTGGCCAAGGCCGAGCTGGGCGCGCTGTTCTCGGCGGCGCTGGAGAAGGCCTCGGCGATCGAGCCGGCGGGGCCGGTCCAGTACAACCGGTCGATCATCAACTTCGGCCTGGACCACCTCCCGGTCCGCCTCACCCCGCGCTGACCGGCCCCCGCCCCGGCCCCCGCCCCGGCCCCCACGAACCACCCCGCTGCCGCTCCCGAACCCGGCCGACGACCCCGCCCACGACCCCGCCACGACCCCGCCCACGACCCTCCTCCCGCACCGACCGGACCCCGGTCCCGGGCCCCCGCCCGGCAGGTGGCTAACTGCCGCTCACCTGCCGGGCCTTGTGCCGCCCGGGCCCGTACGGCGCCGATACCTTCGAACCACACCCCAGGCCACACCCCCTTCGAGGAGACCACCGTGAGCAACCCGTTCGAGGACGACAACGCCGGCTACCTGGTGCTGGTCAACGACGAGAACCAGCACTCGCTCTGGCCGGTCTGGATCGACGTGCCGGCCGGCTGGACCACCGTCCACGGCGAGGCCACCCGCCAGGACTGCCTGGACTGGATCGAGGCCAACTGGACCGACATCCGCCCGGCCGGCCTGGTGGCCGCCCTCGGCACCCGGTGAGCGCCGCCATGCCGACCTGGGAACTGAACCCCGGCCGTCCGGCCCTCACCCGCGTCCCGGCCGCCGCCGACCTCGCCGGGGCCTGCGCCTGGCTGCGGGACCACGAGGCCGAGCTGACCGCCGCCCTGCACGAGCACGGCACGATCTTCCTGCGCGGGCTGCCGGTGGCCACCGCCGCGGACGTCGCCGCCGTCCGCGACGTGCTGATCCCCGAACCGACCCCGTACCGGGAGAAGGCCACCCCGCGCAGCGACTTCGGCGACGGCGTCTTCTCGTCGACGGACCTGCCGCCCGCGCAGTCGATCCGGATGCACAACGAGAACAGCTACACCCTGACCTTCCCCGGCCGGCTGCTCTTCGCCTGCCTGACGGCCCCGGAGGAGGGCGGCGCCACCCCGACGGCCGACGTCCGCAAGGTCCTCGCCGGGCTGCCCGCGCACCTGGCGGAGCGCGGGCGCTCCTCCGGCTGGACGCTCACCCGCACCTACTCCGACTACGTCTCGCTCGGCTGGCGGACCGCCTTCGGCACCGAGGACCGCGCCGACGTCGAGCAGTACTGCCGCGAGAACGGCATCTCCTGGGAGTGGCTGCCGGACGGCAATCTGCGCACCAGCCAGTTGCGCTCGGCCACCGTCCACCACCCGCACACCGGTGAGGAGGTCTGGTTCAACCACCTGGCCTTCTGGAACGAGTGGTCGCTCGACCCGGACATCCGGGAGGCCATGGTCGACGAGTTCGGCGCGGACGGCCTGCCGTTCAACACCGGTTTCGGCGACGGCGAACCGCTCCCGCGGGAGGACGTGGACGCGCTCAACGCCGCGTACGAGGCCGCGACCGTCCGCGAGACCTGGCAGGTCGGCGACGTGATGCTGGTGGACAACGTGCTCTGTGCGCACGGCCGCGACCCGTTCCGCGGCGACCGGAAGATCGTCGTCGCGATGGGCCGGCCGGTCGACGTCCTGGACTGCCGACCCGGCGTGCTGCCCACCACCGCCGTCCCGGCCTGAGGCCGCCACCCATTTCCCACGCCGTGACGTGAGTAGACGTGAGTAGAGGAAGCACCGTGATCCCGGTTTCGTACGCACAGCAGCGACTCTGGCTGGTCGACCAGATCGAAGGGCCGACCGCGCTCTACAACCTGCCGTTCGCGGTCCGGCTGCGCGGTGCGCCGGACACCGCCGCGCTGCGCGCCGCGACGGCGGACGTGGTCGCCCGGCACGAGGCCCTGCGCACGGTGTTCCCGGTGGTCGGGGGAGTCCCGGTGCAGCGGATCCTGCCGTCCGCGGAGGCGTCGATCGCCTTCGAGACGGTGGACTGCGCACCGGGACCGGACGGCGGGGACTACCCCGCCGTGCTGGACCGGGCCGCCGCCCGCACCTTCGACCTGGCGGCCGAACTCCCCCTCAGGGTCACGGTCTTCTCGCTCTCGCCCACCGAGCACGTGCTGCTCGTCGTGCTCCACCACATCGCCGGTGACGGCTGGTCGCTCGGCCCCCTGCTGCGCGACCTCGCCACCGCCTACCGGGCCCGGCTGGCCGGCTCCGCCCCCGCCTGGGAGCCGCTGCCGGTCCAGTACGCCGACTACACCCTCTGGCAGCGCGAGCTGCTCGGCGAGGAGTCGGACCCCGAAAGCCTGATGAGCCGTCAACTCGACTACTGGAGAGGAGTCCTGTCCGGTCTCCCGGAGGAACTGGAGCTCCCGGCCGACCGCCCCCGGCCGCCCGTCCCGACCGGCGCCGCCGACGCCGTCCCGTTCGTCTACGGCGCCGACCTGCACGCCGCGCTGGCCGATCTGGCGCGCCGCCACCGGTCCACCCTGTTCTCCGTCCTCCAGGCCGGCCTGGCCGCCCTGTTCACCCGCCTCGGCGCCGGCACCGACATCCCGCTCGGCACCGGCGTGGCCGGCCGCTCCGACGAGGCGCTGAACGACCTGGTCGGCTTCTTCGTCAACACGCTCGTCCTGCGCACCGACACCTCCGGGGACCCGACCTTCGCCGAACTCCTCGGCCGGGTCCGGGAGTCCCAGCTCGACGCGTTCTCCCACCAGGACGTTCCGTTCGAGCGGCTGGTCGAGGAGGTCAACCCGACCCGCGTGCTCGGCCGCCACCCGCTCTTCCAGACCCTGCTGGTCCTGCAGAACCACGAGGAGGGCGAACTCGGCCTTCCCGGGCTGGAGTCGGAGCCCGAGCCGCTCGGCCTGCGGGTGGCGAAGTTCGACCTCAACATCGGCATCACCGAACGGCACGGCCCGGACGGCGCCCCCGCGGGCCTCACCGGCTCGGTCGAGTACGCGGCCGACCTCTACGACCGGGCCACCGTCGCCGCCCTGTTCGAGCGGCTCGGCCGGCTGCTCGCCGCCGCGGCGGCCGACCCCGCGGCCCCGATCGGCTCCCTCGACGTCCTCGGCCCCGAGGAGCGCACCCTCCTGGTCGACACCTGGAACGCCACCGCCGCCCCGGTCCGGACCGGCTCCCTGCCCGCCCTGTTCGCGGCGCAGGCCGCCCGCACCCCCGACGCGGTCGCGCTCGCCCACGACGGCGGCACCGTCGGCTACGCCGAGCTCGACGCCCGCGCCAACCGGCTCGCCCACCACCTGATCGCCCGCGGCGTCGGCCCCGAGTCCCCGGTCGCCCTGCTGATGGAGCGCTCGGTCGACCTGGTCGTCGCCACCCTCGCCGTGCTCAAGGCCGGCGGCTGCTACGTCCCGATGCACGCCGGCCTGCCGCCCGAGCGGATGGCCGCCCTGCTCGCCGACACCGGCGCCCCCGTCCTGCTCACCGACCGCGCGGACCCGGGCTTCCCGCACACCGCCGCCGTGGTCCGGCCCGGCGACGGGCACGACGCCCCCGACCACGACCCGGGCCTGCCCGTCCACCCCGACCGGCTCGCCTACGTGATGTTCACCTCCGGCTCCACCGGCACCCCCAAGGGCGTCGCCGTCCGCCACCGCGACGTCGTCGACCTCGCCGCCGACCGCCGCTGGCAGGACGGCCGGCACGAGCGGATCCTGCTGCACTCCCCGCACGCCTTCGACGCCGCCACCTACGAACTGTGGACGCCCCTGCTGAACGGGGGCACGGTGGTGGTCGCCCCGCCCGGCACCCTGGACGCCGCCGCCCTGCACGCCGTCGCCACCCGGCACGACGTGACCGCCGTCTTCCTGACCAAGGCGCTCTTCGACCTGGTCGCCGAGCAGGCCCCCGAGACCTTCACCGCCCTGCGCACGGTCTGCACCGGCGGCGAGGCGGCCTCCGGCACCCTGCTGCGCCGCGTCCTCGACCGCTGCCCCGACCTGCTGCTCGCCCACGTCTACGGCCCCACCGAGGCCACCACCTTCGCCACGTTCCACCACCTCGCCCCCGCCGACCTGGCGGGCCCCCGCGCACCGATCGGCGGCCCGCTCGACAACATGCGCGCCCACGTCCTGGACGCGCGGCTGCAGCCCGTCCCGGCCGGTGTCCCCGGCGAGCTGTACGTCGCCGGGGCCGGCCTGGCCCGCGGCTACTGGCGCCGGCCCGCGCTGACCGCCGAGCGGTTCGTCGCCGACCCCTTCACGCCGGGGGAGCGGATGTACCGCACCGGTGACCTGGTGCGCCGCCGGGCCGACGGCGCGGTCGAGTTCCTCGGCCGGATCGACGGCCAGGTCAAGATCCGCGGCTTCCGGATCGAGCTCGGCGAGATCGAGGCGGTGCTCTCCCGCCACCCCGCCGTCCGGCAGGTCGTCGTGATCGCCCGCGAGGACCGCCCCGGTGACACCCGGCTGGTCGGCTACTGCGCCGCCGCCCCGGACGGCGCGTCCGGACTCGCCGCCGAGCTCAGGCAGTTCGCCGCCGGGACGCTCCCCGCGTACATGGTCCCGTCCGCCGTCGTCGTGCTCCCCGCCCTGCCGCTCAACGCCAACGGCAAGGTCGACCGGCGCGCCCTGCCCGCCCCCGACCTCGCCGCCGACACCGCGGGCCGCGCCCCGCGCGACGACCGCGAGCGCGCCCTCTGCGCACTCTTCGGCGAGATCCTCGGCATCGACGGCATCACCGTCGACGACGACTTCTTCGAACTCGGCGGCCACTCCCTGCTCGCCACCCGCCTGGTCGGCCGGGCCCGCACCGAACTCGGCGCGGAACTCGCCATCGGCGACCTCTTCCGGGCGCCGACCGTGGCCGCCCTCGCCGCCCGCCTCGCCGCCGGGCCGAGCGGCCCGACCGGGCCCGCCGCCGCCACCTCCGTCGGCCGTGCCGGGTCCGCAGGGTCCGCCGCCGGCCCCGCCCGGATCGTGCTGGGCCGGGAGGAGCGCCCCGAACGGCTGCCGGTGTCCTTCGCCCAGCGCCGCCTCTGGTTCCTCGGCCGCGCCGAGGGCCCCGCCGCCACCTACAACGTGACCCTCGCCCTGCGGCTGACCGGCCCGCTCGACCCGGCCGCCCTCGAACGCGCCCTCGGCGACGTCGTCGACCGGCACGAGGCCCTGCGCACCGTCTTCGGCGAGCACGACGGCGTCCCCCACCAGCGGGTGCTGCCCGCCCCGCCCGGCCCGCTGCTCACCGTCACCGACCGCCCGGTCGACGAACTCACCGGCCACACCTTCGACCTGGCCGCCGACGTCCCGCTGCACGCCTACCTGCGGCCCGAAGGCGCGGACGAGCACGTCCTGCTGCTGGTCCTGCACCACATCGCCGGCGACGGCTGGTCGCTGCGGCCGCTCTTCCACGACCTCACCGAGGCCTACACGGCCCGGCTCGGCGGCGAACGGCCGGTCCAGGAACCGCTGCCGGTCCAGTACGCCGACTACACCCTCTGGCAGTACCGGCTGCTCGGCTCCGACACCGACCCGCACAGCCCGCTCGGCCGTCAGCTCGCCCACTGGCGCGAGGCCCTGGCCGGCCTGCCGGACGAGCTGCCGCTCCCCGCGGACCGCCCCCGCCCGCCCGTCGCCACCCACCGCGGCGACGTCGTCCCGCTGGAGCTGGACGCGGCCCTCCACGCCCGGCTGGCCGCCCTGGCCACCGCGCACGGGGCGACCCTGTTCATGGTGCTCCAGGCCGCGTACGCCACCCTGCTGCACCGCTTCGGCGCCGGCGACGACCTGCCGATCGGCACCCCGCTGGCCGGCCGCCTCGACGAGGCCCTCGACGACCTGGTCGGCTTCTTCGCCAACACCCTGGTGCTGCGCACCGACCTCGCCGGCCGCCCCACCTTCGCCGAGCTGCTGGCCCGCGTCCGGGAGGCCGACCTCGCCGCCTACGCGCACCAGGACGTGCCGTTCGAGCGCCTGGTCGAGGAGCTGAACCCGGCCCGCACGCTGGCCCGCCACCCGCTCTTCCAGGTGATGATCGCCTTCGACAACACCACCGGCGGCGGAGGGCCGGAGTTCCCGGGCACCCGCACCGCCTACGAGCCGCTCGGCCTGCCGACCACCGCCTTCGACCTCACCCTCAACCTCTCCGAACGCCACCACCCGGACGGCGCCCCCGCGGGGCTGGAAGGCGGCCTGGAGTTCGCCACCGACCTCTTCGACCGGAGCACCGCCGAGCGGCTCGCCGCCGCCCTCACCGCGATCCTCGCCCAGGTCGCCGAGCGCCCGGACCTCCCGGTCGCCGAGCTGGACGTGCTCGGCGAGGCCGGCCGGGCGGCCCTGGCCGACTGGCACGGCACCGCCCGCCCGGGGCCCGACGCCCTCGCCCCCGACGCCCTCGCCCCCGACGCCCTCGCCCCCGACGCCCTCGCCCCCGACGGCCTCGCGCCCGACGGCCTCGCGCCCGACGCCCTCGTCCCGGCCGCCTTCGAGGACCGGGCGGCCCGCACGCCGGAGCTCACCGCCCTGGTCTTCCGGGACACCCGGCTGACCTACGCCGAGCTGAACGCCCGCGCCAACCGCCTCGCGTACGGGCTGCGGTCCGCCGGCGTCGGGCCCGAGTCGGTGGTCGCCCTCGCGCTGCCCCGGTCGGCCGAGTCGGTGGTCGCCCTGCTCGCCGTGCTCAAGGCCGGTGCCGCCTTCCTGCCGCTGGACGCCGACTACCCCCGCGACCGGATCGCCTACCTGCTCGCCGACGCCCGCCCGGCGGCCGTCCTCACCACCGACGACTGGCCGCTGCCCGAGGTGCTGGACGGCCTGCCCGTCCTGCCCGCCGCCCCGGAGGCGTGGGCCGACCGGCCCGCCGGTGACCTTCCGGCCACGGCCGGCCCCGAGAACGCCGCGTACGTCATCTACACCTCCGGCTCCACCGGCCGCCCCAAGGGCGTCGTGGTCCGCCACGCCGGCTTCGCCAACCTGCTCGCCTTCCACCGCACCGAGACCGTCACCGTTGCCGAACAGGCCCGCCCCGGGCGGCGGTTCACCTTCGCCCAGACCGCCTCGCTGTCCTTCGACACGTCACTCGAAGCGCTGCTCTGGATGGTCGCCGGCCACGAGCTGCACGTACTGGACGACGACCTGCGCCGCGACGCCGCCGCCGTCGTCCGCCACCTCGCGCGCACCGGGGCCGACGTCCTCGACATCACCCCCGGCCACGCCGAACGGCTGGTCGAGGAGGGCCTGCTCACCGTCTGCCCGCCCGCCCTCGTGATGGTCGGCGGCGAGGCCCTCGGCCAGTCCCTCTGGAGCGTCCTCGCCGCCGCCCCCGACACCGCCGTCCTCAACGTGTACGGCCCCACCGAGTGCACCGTCGACGCGCTGTACCACCGGCTCACCGCCGACGGCCGCCCGCTGATCGGCCGCCCGCTGCCCAACCTCCGCGCGTACGTCCTCGACGGGCAGCTGAACCCGGTGCCCGTCGGCGTCCCCGGTGAGCTGTACCTGGCGGGGGTGGGCCTGGCCCGCGGCTACCTCGGCCGCCCGGGCCTGACCGCCGAACGCTTCGTCGCCGATCCCTTCGGCGCAGCGGCGGGAGCGGCGGGGGAGCGCATGTACCGCACCGGCGACCTCGCCCGCCGCCGCCCCGACGGCCGGGTCGAGTACCTGGGCCGCACCGACCACCAGGTCAAGGTGCGCGGCTTCCGCATCGAACCCGGCGAGATCGAGACCACTCTCACCGCCCACCCCGACGTGCTGCGCGCCGCCGTGCTGCCCCACCGGGACGGCGCGGCCGGCACCCGGCTGGTCGCCTACGTGGTCGGCACGCCGCAGCTCGACCCGGCCGCGCTGCGCGCCCACGCGGCCGCCGCCCTCCCCGACTACATGGTCCCGGCCGCCTTCGTGACCCTGGACGCGCTGCCGCTCAACGTCAACGGCAAGCTCGACCGGGCCGCCCTGCCCGCCCCCGACTTCGCCGCCGCGACCGGGGGCCGGGCCGCCCGGACGGCGCGCGAGGAGATTCTCTGCGGGCTGTTCGCCGAGGTCCTCGGCCTGCCGGAGGTCACCGTCGACGACGACTTCTTCGCCCTAGGCGGCCACTCGTTGCTCGCCACCAAGCTGCTCAGCCGGGTCCGCACCGCGCTCGGCGCCGAGCTGGGGATCCGCGACGTCTTCGAGGCCCCGACCGTGGCGGGCCTGGACCGGCGGCTGGGCGGCTCCGACGCCCGGCCGGCCCTGACGGCCGGCGAGCGCCCGGAGCGGCTGCCGCTCTCCTTCGCGCAGCAGCGGCTCTGGCTGATCGACCGGATGGAGGGCCCGAGCGCCCTCTACAACATGCCGCTCGCGCTGCGCCTCAGCGGCGAGCTCGACCCGACCGCCCTCGAAGCGGCCCTCGGCGACCTGGCGGCCCGGCACGAGAGCCTGCGCACCGTCATCGCGGAGCAGGACGGTGAGCCCCACCAGCGGATCCTCACCTCCACTGAGGCGCCCCTGCGGGTCGAACTCCTCGACTGCGCGCCCGGGGCCGTCGACGCCGAGGTCGACCGGGCGGCCCGCCGCCCCTTCGACCTGGCCGCCGAGCCGCCCGTCCGCGTCACCCTGCTGCGGATCGCCCCCGGGGACCACGTCCTGGTGGTGGCGCTGCACCACATCGCCGGGGACGGCTGGTCGATGGGCCCGCTGCTGCGCGACCTCGCCGAGGCGTACGCCGCCCGCCGCGACGGCGAGTCTCCCGCGTGGCGTCAACTCCCGGTCCAGTACGCCGACTACGCGCTGTGGCAGCGTGCCCTGCTCGGGGACGAAACCGACCCGGAGAGCCTCGCCGCCGGTCAACTCGCCTACTGGCGAGAGACCCTGGCAGACCTCCCGGAGGAGCTGGCCCTCCCGGCGGACCGCCCGCGCGGCGCCCGCGCCGATCACCGCGGCGACCGGGTGGCCCTGCCGATCGACGCCGAACTGCACCGGGCGCTGGTCGCGTTGTCGCGCGAGCACCGGGTCACGATGTTCATGACCCTCCAGGCGGGCCTGGCGGCGCTGCTCACCCGGCTCGGCGCCGGTACCGACGTGCCGATCGGCTCGGTCGTCGCCGGCCGCTCGGACGAGGCGCTGGACGACCTGGTCGGCTTCTTCGTCAACACGCTCGTCCTGCGCACCGACACCTCCGGCGACCCGACCTTCACCGAACTCCTCGGCCGGGTCCGGGAGACCGGCCTCGGCGCCTACGCCCACCAGGACGTGCCGTTCGAGCGGCTGGTCGAGGAGCTCAACCCCACCCGTTCGCTGGCCCGCCACCCGCTCTTCCAGGTGGCGATGGTCCTGCAGTCCACCGAGGAGGCCGAGCCGGAGCTGGCCGGCCTGCGGGCCGAGTCGCTGCCGGCCGGCACCGGAGTCGCCAAGTTCGACCTGAACGTGACGCTGGAGGAGTTCTTCGGCCCCGACGGCGCGCCCGCCGGACTGGACTGCGCGATCGACTACGCCACCGACCTGTTCGACCGCGAGACGGTCGAGTCGATCGCCGCCCGCTTCGGCCGGCTGCTGGAGGCCGTGGTCGAGCGGCCGGGGCGGCGGATCGGCCGCGCCGACCTGCTGGCCGAGGGCGAGCGCGCCGAACTGCTCGGTGGCGCCCGGCCGTCGCCCGCCGACCGGCCGCTCGTCCCGGCCGTCTTCGAGGACCGGGCGGCCCGCACGCCGGAGCTCACCGCCCTGGTCTTCCGGGGCGCCCGGCTGACCTACGCCGAACTCGACGCCCGCGCCAACCGTCTCGCCCACGGCCTGACGGCGGCCGGCCTCGGCCCGGAGTCGCTGGTCGCGCTGGCCCTGTCCCGGTCGGCGGACACGGTGGTCGCCCGGCTCGCGGTGCTCAAGGCCGGCGCCGCCTTCCTGCCGCTGGACGCCGACCACCCCCTCGACCGCACCGCCCACATGCTGGCCGACGCCCGCCCGGCGGTCGTCCTCACCGACGCGGCCTGGCCGCTGCCGGAGGCCCTGGACGGCTTCCCGCAGCTCCGTACCGACGAGCACCTGTGGGCCGGGCAGCCCGCCGACGCCCTCCCCGCCCGGGTCGGGCCGTCCGACGCCGCCTACGTCATCTACACCTCCGGTTCCACCGGCCGCCCCAAGGGCGTGGTGGTGAGCCACGGCTCGATCGCCGCCCTGCTCGCCGCGCACCGGGCCGACACCTTCGGCGACGCCGAGCGGCGGCACGGCCGGCTCCGCGCCGCACTGACCGCCTCGCTCTGCTTCGACGCCTCCTGGGACAGCCTGCTCTGGATGGTCGCCGGCCACGAACTGCACCTGATCGACGACGAGCTGCGCCGCGAACCCGCCGCGCTGGTCCGCCACCTCCGGCAGGCGGGCGTCGACGTCGTCAACGTCACCCCGTCCTACGCCGAACAGCTCCTGGACGAGGGCCTGTTGGGCGAGCTCCTGCCGGGCGGTGGCCTGCCGGGCGAGGTCCCGCCGGGCGCGCCGCGGGTGCTGCTGCTCGGCGGCGAGGCCGTCGGCCAGTCGCTCTGGACCAGGCTGCGGGAGGCCCCCGCCACCGCCGCGTACAACCTGTACGGGCCCACCGAGTGCACCGTCGACGCCCTGATCCAGGCGTTCGCCGACTCGGACCGCCCGTCGCTGGGCCGGACCGTCCTCGGGACTCGGGCGTACGTGCTGGACGAGCACCTGAACCCGGTGCCCGTCGGCGTCCCCGGCGAGCTGTACCTCGCCGGGGCGGGCCTGGCCCGCGGCTACCTCGGCCGCCCGGAGCTCACCGCCGAGCGCTTCGTCGCCGACCCCTTCGCCGCCGACCTCTTCGCCGCGGGGGCGGGCGCGGCGGGGGAGCGGATGTACCGCACCGGCGACCTGGTCCGCCGCACCCGCGACGGCCGGGTCGAGTACCTCGGCCGCACCGACCACCAGGTCAAGGTGCGCGGCTTCCGCATCGAACTCGGCGAGATCGAGCAGGTGCTCGCCCGCCACGAGACCGTCCGTCAGGCCGTCGTCACCCTGCACGAGAGCGCCGACGGGGACCGCCGCCTCGTCGCCCACTGCGCGACGGCCGCGCCCGGCGCCGAACTCGCCCTCGAACTGCGCCGGTTCGCCGCCGAGTCGCTGCCCGCCCACATGGTGCCGTCCGCCGTCGTCACCCTCGACACGCTGCCGCTGACCGGCAGCGGCAAGATCGACCGCCGCGCCCTGCCCGACCCGGACTTCGGGCTCTTCGCCGGCGGCCGGGCCGCCCGCACCGCCCGCGAGGAACTGCTCTGCGGCCTCGTCGCCGAGGTCCTCGGGCTGCCGACCGTCTCGATCGACGACGACTTCTTCGCCCTCGGCGGCCACTCGCTGCTCGCGATGAAGCTGGTCAGCCGGGTCCGTTCGGCGCTCGGCGCCGAGCTGGGGATCCGGGACGTCTTCGAGGCCCCGACCGTGGCGGGCCTGGACCGGCGGCTGGGCGGCTCCGACGCCCGGCCGGCCCTGACGGCCGGCGAGCGCCCGGAGCGGCTGCCGCTCTCCTTCGCCCAGCGACGGCTCTGGCTGATCGACCGGATGGAGGGCCCGAGCGCCCTCTACAACCTCCCGATCGCGCTGCGCCTCACCGGAGCACTGGACCCGACCGCCCTCGAAGCGGCCCTCGGCGACCTGGCGGCCCGGCACGAGAGCCTGCGCACACGTGTCACCGAGCAGGACGGCGAGCCCCACCAGTGGATCGTTCCGCCCACCGGGGCCCACGTCCCGTTCGACCGCCACCCCGCCCCGCCCGCCGACCCCGCCGCCGCCGTGGCCGTCTGCGCCGCGATCCCCTTCGACCTGGCGGCCGACCTCCCGGTCCGCGCCCACCTGCTCCCGCTCGCCCCGGACGAGCACCTGCTCGTCCTCGTCCTCCACCACATCGCCGGGGACGGCTGGTCGATGGGCCCGCTGCTGCGCGACCTCGCCGATGCGTACGCCGCCCGCCGCGACGGCTCGGCCCCCGCGTGGCGTCAACTCCCCGTCCAGTACGCCGACTACGCGCTGTGGCAGCGCGCCCTGCTCGGGGACGAGACCGACCCGGAGAGCCTCGCCGCCGGTCAACTCGCCTACTGGCGCGAGACCCTGGCAGACCTCCCGGAGGAGCTCGCGCTCCCGGTGGACCGCCCCCGCCGCGCCGACAGCGGCCACCGCGGCGACCGCGTGGTCCTCCCGCTGGGCGCCGAACTGCACCGGGCGCTGGTCGCGTTGTCGCGCGAGCACCGGGTCACGATGTTCATGACCCTCCAGGCGGGCCTGGCGGCGCTGCTCACCCGGCTCGGCGCCGGTACCGACGTGCCGATCGGCTCGGTCGTCGCCGGCCGCACCGACGAGGCGCTGGACGACCTGGTCGGCTTCTTCGTCAACACGCTCGTCCTGCGCACCGACACCTCCGGCGACCCGGCCTTCGCCGAGCTGCTCCACCGCGTCCGGGAGGCCCAACTCGACGCCCACGCCCACCAGGACGTGCCGTTCGAGCGGCTGGTCGAGGAGCTCAACCCCACCCGTTCGCTGGCCCGCCACCCGCTCTTCCAGGTGATGCTGCTGCTCCAGGGCGGCACGCCGGGCGGCGCCGGGGACGCACCGCTCGACCTGGCCGGCCTGCCGGCCACCGTCGAACCGGTCGGCGGGTACGAGGCGAAGTTCGACCTCTCCGTCGGCATGGGCGAGTCCTTCGACGCCGACGGCGCGCCCGCCGGACTGGAGTGCGCGATCGACTTCGCGACCGACCTGTTCGACCGGGAGACCGTCGAGTCGATCGCCGTCCGCTTCGGCCGGCTGCTGGCCGCGGTGGCCGCCCGCCCCGAACAGTCCATCGGCCGCGCCGACCTGCTCTCCGCCGCCGAGCGCGCGGAACTCCTCACCGAAGCGGCGGCGCCGCCGGCCGAGGCGCCGCTGCTGCCGGACGCCTTCGCGGCCCTGGCGGCCCGGACGCCGGACGCGACCGCCCTGGTCTCCGGGGGGACCCGGCTGACCTTCGCCGAGCTGGACGCGCTCGCGGACCGGCTGGCCGACCGCCTGGTCGCGGCGGGCGCCGGCCCCGAGTCGGTGGTCGCCCTGGCGCTGCCGCGTTCCGCCGAGACGGTGGTCGCCGTGCTCGCCGTCCTCAGGTCCGGCGCCGCCTCGCTCCCGCTGGACGCCGCGTACCCGGCCGACCGGACCGCCGCCATGCTCGCCGACGCCGCGCCCGCGCTCGTCCTCACCGACGACCGCTGGCCGCTGCCCGAACTGCTGGACGGCCTGGCCACTCTCCGCCCCGGCCCGGCGGACGGCCCCGCCGCCGCCCGCGCTGCCGCCGAGCGGACGGCCGCCCCCCGCACCCCGGCCACCCGCACCCCGGCCCCCCGCGCCACCGCCGGGGACGCCGCGTACGTCGTCTACACCTCCGGTTCCACCGGCCGCCCCAAGGGCGTGGTGGTGAGCCACGGCTCGATCGCCGCCCTGCTCGCCTCGCACCGGGCCCCGACCGGCCCGATCGGCGCGGCCGAGCGCGCCCACGGCCGCCTGCGCGTCGCCCTCACCGCCTCGCTCTGCTTCGACGCCTCCTGGGACGGCCTGCTCTGGCTGGTCGCCGGCCACGAACTGCACCTGCTCGGGGACGACGTCCGCCGCGACGCCGCCGCCCTCGTCCGGCACGTCCGGGCCGAGCGCGTCGACGTCCTGGAGATCACCCCCTCCTACGCCGAACAGCTGCTCGACGAGGGCCTGTTGGCCGCGCCGGCGCCGCGGGTGCTGCTGCTCGGCGGCGAGGCCGTCGGCCAGTCGCTCTGGACCAGGCTGCGGGAGGCCCCCGCCACCGCCGCGTACAACCTGTACGGGCCCACCGAGTCCACCGTCGACGCGCTCACCCAGCCGTTCGCCGTCACCGACCGCCCCGCGCTGGGCCGGACCGTCCTCGGGACTCGGGCGTACGTGCTGGACGAGCACCTGAACCCGGTGCCCGTCGGCGTCCCCGGCGAGCTCTACCTGGCGGGGGCGGGCCTGGCCCGCGGCTACCTCGGCCGCCCGGAGCTCACCGCCGAGCGCTTCGTCGCCGACCCCTTCGTCGCCGACCCCTTCGCCGCAGGCGTGGGCGCGGCGGGGGAGCGGATGTACCGCACCGGCGACCTGGTCCGCCGCACCCGCGACGGCGCCCTCGCCTACCTGGGCCGCACCGACCAGCAGATCAAGATCCGCGGTTTCCGCGTCGAACCCGGCGAGATCGAGCACGTGCTCACCCGGCACCCACGCGTCCACGCCGCCACCGTGACGGCCCGCGAGGACGGCGCCGCCGGGCCCCGTCTGGTCGCCTACGTGGTCGCCGACGGCGGATCCGCCGCGCGGGGAACCGGCCGGGAGGCAGGCCCGGGAACCACGCCCGACACCCCCCTCGACCCGGCCGAGCTGCGGGCCTTCACCGCCGAGTCGCTGCCCGCCCACATGGTCCCGTCCGCCGTCGTGCTCCTCGACGCGCTGCCGCTGACCGCCGCCGGCAAGGTCGACCTCCGCGCCCTGCCCGCCCCGGACTTCGCCGCCTCGCCCACCGGACGCCCGCCCCGCACCCCGCGCGAGGAACGGCTCTGCGGCCTCTTCGCGGAGGTCCTGGGACTGCCCGGCGTCTCCGTCGACGACGGCTTCTTCGACCTCGGCGGCCACTCGCTGCTCGCCATGAAGCTGCTGGGCCGGATCCGCACCGCCTTCGGCACCGACCTCGGGATGCGGGCCCTCTTCGAGGCCCCCACCGTCGCGGGCCTGGCCCGCCGCCTGGACGCGGCGGACGGCCCGTCGGCCGCCGCCGGCGCCGCCGGCGCCCCCGGCGCCCCGGACCCCGCCGACGCCCTCGACGTGCTGCTCCCGCTCCGCGCCGGCGGCAGCAGGGCCCCGCTGTTCTGCGTCCACCCCGCCGCGGGCATCAGCTGGGTCTACTCGGGCCTGCTGCGCCACCTCGGCCCCGACCGCCCGGTCTACGGCCTCCAGGCCCGCGGCCTGCGCGGCGGCTCCCCGGCTGCCGTCACCGAGATCGCCGAGGACTACGTGCGCGAGCTGCGCACCGTCCAGCCCGAGGGCCCGTACCACCTGCTCGGCTGGTCCTTCGGCGCGGTCGTCGCCCAGGCGATGGCCGTCCGGCTCCAGGCCGACGGCGCCGAGGTCGCGCTGCTCGCCCTCCTCGACGGCGTGCCGGCCGACCCCGCCGGGTACGCGGACGCCCCGCCGTCCGACGACCCCGTCGACACCCTCGCCGAGCTGCTCGTCTCGCTCGGGTACGACCCGGCCGACGGACGCGGGCAGGCCGACCTCACCGCGCTGCTCGGCGAGGCCGCCGGCGTCCTGCCCGACGTCTTCGAACACCACCGCAAGCTGATGGCCGAACACGTGCCGGACCGCTACCGGGGCGACGCCGTCTTCTTCGGCGCCACCCTCGACAAGCCCGCGGACTGGCCCTACGAGGCGGCCTGGCGGCCGTACGTGGACGGCCGCGTCACGCTCCACCGCATCGCCTGCGAGCACGGCGCCATGACACAGCCCGACCCCGTCGCACGGATCGCTGCCGTGCTGGCCGAGAAGCTTGGAGAGTGACCCCGTCATGACCACCACTGTCTCCGTCCCGCCGCCCGTGGCGGACCCGCCGAGGAGGAGCCGCTGGGGCCTCTGGGCGCAGGGCGACTTCCGCAAGCTCTGGATCGGCGAGACGACCAGCGGCCTCGGCACCGCCGTCGGCAACGTCGCGCTCGCCCTGGTCGCCGTCGTGACCCTCGACGCCTCCCCGTTCATGGTCGGCGTGCTGACCGCCTCCGCCTGGGTGCCCTGGCTCTTCCTCGGTCTGCTGGCCGGCGCCTGGGTGGACCGCTGGCCCCGGCTGAAGGTGATGCTGGTCTGCGACCTGCTGTTGCTGCTGCTGTTCGGCAGCGTGCCGGTGGCGGGCTGGTTCGACGCCCTGACCATGGCCCAGCTGGTGGCGGTGGCGCTGCTGGCCGGTGCGGTCAAGGTGTTCTTCTCCACCGCCTACGGCGCCGTCCTGCCCGCGCTGGTCGCCAAGCAGGACCTGCTGGAGGCCAACGTCAAGCTGCGCTCGGGGGACTCCGCGGCGGAGATCGCCGGGCCGGGTCTGGCGGGCCTGCTCTCCCAGGTGTTCGGCGCGGCCAGCGGGCTGCTCGCCGACTCGGTCACCTACCTGGTGTCGGCGCTCTGCGTGGGCACCATCAAGGCCGAGGAGACGCCGCCGCCGGTCTCCGAACGGCGCGGCATCCTGCGGGAGATCGGCGAGGGCGTCCGCTTCCTGGCGCACGACCCGTACCTCCGCACGCTGGCGACCTTCGGTGCCGTCGGCAACCTCGGGCTGAACGGCATCCAGGCGGTGCAGACGGTCTTCCTGGTCCGCAGCGTGGGGGTGACGCCCGGTGGGATCGGCATGGTCTTCGCGGTGGTGTCGATCGGCGGCCTGGCCGGTGCGGCGCTGGCCGGGCGGATCGCCCGGCGGTTCGGCACGGCGCGCGGGCTGCTGCTCTGCGAACTGGTCGCCGCGCCGTTCATCCTCCTGCTGCCGTTGGCCGGCGAGCAGCTGCCGCTCGCGGCGAGCGCCGTCGCCTGGTCGGTCGCGGTCTGCGGGGTGATCGCCGGGAACGTCATCGCCGGCAGCTTCTACCAGTCGTACTGCCCGCCCGAGATGATCGGCCGGATCCGGGCCAGCGCCTCGACCGTGAACTTCAGCGCCATCCCGGTGGGCGCCCTGCTCGGCGGCTGGCTGGGCGAGGTGCTCGGTGCCCGCACCACCATCTGGATCATGGCGGGCGTGCTGCTGTCGGCCGGCGCGGTGCTGCTGGCCGGCCCCCTGCGCGGCCTGCGGAACTTCCCCGAGCGACCCGCCGACTCCTGACCCGCCCCCGGCGGACCCTCACCCCCGGTCTCCCCGGCCTCCCCGGTCTCCTCGGCCTCCCCGGTCTCCTCACCTCCCTCACCTCCCTCACCTCCCTCACCTCCCGGAGCCCCGCCATGACCCGCACCGCCCGCCCGCGCCGCTACCTGATGTGCCGTCCGACCCACTTCGAGGTCAGCTACGCGATCAACCCCTGGATGGATCCGGCCAAGCCGGTCGACACCGGCCTCGCCGTCGCCCAGTGGGAGCGGCTGTACGAGCTCTACGGCGAGCTCGGTCACCGGGTCGACCTGATCGACCCGCTGCCCGGCCTGCCCGACATGGTGTACGCGGCGAACGGTGCGACCGTCGTCGGCGGCCGGGTGCTCGGTGCCCGGTTCCGCAACGTCGAGCGCGCCGCCGAGGGCCCGGCCTACCTGGAGTGGTTCCGCGCGAACGGCTTCACGACGCACGACCCGGAGCACGTCAACGAGGGCGAGGGCGACCTGCTGCTGACCGGCGGCCACCTGCTGGCCGGGCGGGGCTTCCGCAGCGAGTCCGCCGGGCACGCCGAGGCGCAGGAGTTCCTCGGCCGGCCGGTGATCGGCCTGGACCTCGTCGACCCGCGCTTCTACCACCTCGACACCGCGCTGAGCGTGCTCGACGGCGACGAGGTCATGTACTACCCGGGCGCCTTCTCCGCGGGCAGCCGGGCGGTGCTGCGGCGGCTGTTCCCGGACGCGGTGCTGGTGGAGGAGGCGGACGCGGCGGTGTTCGGGCTCAACGCGATCAGCGACGGCCTGCACGTGGTGCTGCCGGAGGCCGCGACCGGGGTGGCGGCCCGGCTGCGGGAGCGCGGCTTCCGGCCGATCGGGGTGGACCTCTCCGAGCTGTTCAAGGGCGGCGGCAGCGTGAAGTGCTGCACCCTGGAGATCCGCCCCTAGAGCGTGCTGGGGCCACCGGGACCCGGCCCGCCCCCGCTCGCCCGCGCCCGCCCGCTCTCGGTGATGGGCGACCGGATCGACGACGGTGATCGACGCACGGTGCTCGTGCGTCGATCTGCCGTTGAACGCGCCTTGCCATGATGATCCCATCACCCCGGAAAACCCCTTCCCACCAGGGAAGACGCCCTAGGGAGCAGTCATGGCGAAGCGCTCGAACCACCGTCTCACCCGGATCCGCCTGGCCGCCGCCGGCCTCGGTCTGGCGATCGCCCTCGGTGCGGCGGGCACGGCGATGGCCGACGGTGCGACCGGCGCCGGCCAGGGCGGGGTGGTCACGACCACCCCGACCCCGACCCCGACTCCCACCGACGGCGGCGGGCACGGCGACTGGAACAGCACCGGCTCCTGACCCCCGTACCGGGCACGGCTCCCGCCGCCTCCCCGAGCGCAGAACCGTTTCTTCAACGGCTGTTGCTCCGCCCCCGTCCACACGGCACGGACGGCACGGACGGCCCCGAGCCCTCCGCCGCACCGGCGGCCGGCCGGCTCACGGCTCGACCAGCGCGAACGCGGGCTCCGTCAGCAGCACCGCCACCTCGGCGGCCTCAGGCAGCCCCAGACGGGCGAAGATCTCGAACGCCTGCCGGAGCCTGACCCCCGCCTCCGCCCCGCGTCCGAGGTCCGCGAGCGAGCGGCCCAGTACCACCAGCGCCTGTGCCTGGTCCCGTTCCGCCCCCAGCTCCTCGCAGAGCACCAGGGCCTGCCCGGCGTGGTCCAACGCCTCGTCGGCCCGGCCGAGCGAGCGCAGACTGTCCGCCAACCGGTAGCGCGCGTGCGCGGCCCGGTCCCGCAGACCCGCGCCCAGCGCCACCGCCAGGCACTCGCCGAACCACGTGACCGCCTCCGCGTGCCGGCCCAGCGCGTGCAGCGCCAGCCCCAGCACGTAGAGGGTGTACGCGCGCCCCGGGTCGTCCTGCCGGGTGCGCAGCTCGGCGAGCACCTCGTGGCAGATGGCCACCGCCTCGTCCGCCCGTCCGCTGCGGACCCGCGCCAGCGCGGCGTTCACCGTCGTCGCCAGGGCGCCTGAACGGTGTCCCAGCGCGTTGGCCAGCAGCAGCGCCTCGTCGTAGAGGTCGACCGCCTCGTCGTAGCGGCTGAGGAACTGGCAGATCAGGCCCAGGTCGTTCAGCGCCTGACGGAGGATCACCGTGTCCCCGGCGGCCCGCGCGGCCCCGGCCGCCTGCCGGGCCGCCGCCTCGGCCGCGTCCAGCCGGGTCGCGGCGAGGGCGACGTTCCCGCGCAGGAAGTGCGCGCGCCCCTCGGCCCGGACGTCCCGGTGCCGGGCCGCGGCCTCGGCCAGCGCGTCGGCGGTGGCCGCCAGCCGGCGGCTCGGCGGGGTGAGCACGAACGGGGTGAGCGCGATCAGCAGGTCGATCGCGGCCCGCAGCGCCGACCCGTCCGCCCCACCGTGGGCCGCCCCACCGTCCGAAGCAGCCGCCCCGCCCGCCGGATTCTCGCCCGCCGGGGTCACTCCCGCCTGCTCCGCGACCTGGGCCGCCAGGGCCACCGCGCCCGCCCGCTCCGCCGACGCCCACGCCCGCGCGGCGTCGTGGCCGGCCAGCGGAACGCCGGGGGAGCGGGCCGGGCCGAGCGCGCCGGCCGCCGGGTCGCCCGGCACCGCGTGCTGGAACGCGGTGCACGCCGTGGCCAGCAGGTGGTCCAGCAGGCGGTCCCGGGCGGCCACCACCTCGCCGTGGTCCCGGGCCGGCTCCGCACCCTCCGCCGGCCGCCGCCGGGCGAACGCCCGCAGCAGGTCGTGGTACCGGTACCGGCCCGGGAACGGCGACTCGACCATCGCCACGTCCACCAGCGCCTCCAGCAGGTCCTCGGCGTCGTACTCGTCGAGGTCCAGCAGCGCGGCGGCCGAGGCCAGGCCGATGTCCGGCCCGTCCACCGACGCGACCAGCCGGAACGCCCGGGCCTGGTCGGCGGTCAGCTGCCGGTAGCTCAGCTCGAAGGCCGCCGCCACCGCGAGGTCCCCGATCCGCAGCTCGTCGATCCGCCGCCGCTCCACCTGGAGGCGGCGGCTGAGCGTCTCCACCGTCCACCCGGGCCGGGCGGCCAGCCTGGCGGCCACGATCCGGACCGCCAGCGGCAGGTGGCCGCAGGCCACCACCAGCTCCCGCGCCG
This sequence comes from Kitasatospora sp. NPDC002965, assembly GCF_040611255.1. NCBI lineage: Bacteria > Bacillati > Actinomycetota > Actinomycetes > Kitasatosporales > Streptomycetaceae > Kitasatospora > Kitasatospora sp. NPDC002965. The sequence continues at coordinate 21,519 of NZ_JBEXNT010000094.1, forward strand.
CGTCCTGTTCGGCGGCCAGCCGTTCGGCGCCGATGGTGCGGCCCAGCAGGTCCAACGCCTCGGCGGGCTGGAACACGTCCAGGTCGACCTGGACGGTGGCGGGCAGTCCGGCCGGCCGGGTGCGCCCGGTGGTGAGCACCGCGCAGCCGACCGCCCCCGGCAGCAGCGGCCGGATCTGTGCGGCGTCCTTCGCGTTGTCCAGCACCAGCAGCAGCCGTCGTCCGTCCACCACCGAGCGGAACAGCGCCGAGCGGGCGTCCAGCCCGTCCGGCACCGCGTCCGCCGCCACCCCGAGGGCCACCAGGAACCCGCTGAGCACCGCCTCCGGATCGGCCGGGACGGGGTCGGACCCGCGCAGGTCCACGTACAGCTGGCCGTCCGGGTAGGCGTCCCGGACCCGGTGCGCGACGTGCAGCGCCAGCGCGGTCTTGCCGACCCCGCCCATGCCCACCACGGTCGCGATCACCAGGGCCTGCGGGGAGGGCGAGCCCAGGGCCTCGTCCAGCACCCGGACCGGCGCCGTCCGCCCGGTGAAGTCGGCGGCGTCCGGCGGCAGCTGCGCGGGGCGGGGCGGCGCGGCGGCCGGTCGGGCCGTCGCGCGGGCCTCGCCCGTCTCCTCCGGCTCGCCCGCCCCGGCGGCGGCCTCGGGCCCGGTGCTCCCCGCCACCGCCGGGCCCGCCGGCTCCGGCGCGGCGGGTGCGGCCAGGGCCGGGTCCCCCTCCAGGATCCGCCGGTGCAGCTGCTCCAGCTCCGTGCCCGGCCCGACCCCCAGCTCCGCGAGGAAGAGCTGCCGCACGCCGCGGAACACCGCGAGTGCGTCGGCCTGCCGTCCGGCCTGGTACAGCGCGCGCATCAGCAGCTCGTAGGCCCGCTCGTGCAGCGGGTGCTCGGTGGTGAGCGCGGTCAGCTCCGGGATGCAGCGCGAGTGACGGCCCAGCGTCAGGTCCAGGCCGATCCGCTCCTCCAGGAGGGTCAGCCGCAGTTCCTCCAGCCGCTGCCGGTGCCGCTCCGCGAACGGACCGGGGATGCCGGCCAGCGGCTCGCCCTGCCACAGTTCCAGGGCCTGGTTGAGCAGGTCGCGGGCGCGCAGCGGGTCGGTCCGGGCCGTGCGCTCCGCCTCGGCGGCCAGCGACTCGGCCTCGGCCGCGTCCACCGCGAGCTTGGGCAGCACGAGGCGGTAGCCGTCGCCCATCGACACCAGGACGCTCGGTGCCTTGTCGTCGCCGCCCCCACCGCCGTCGGCGGCCCCGTCCGCGCCGCCGGCGGTTCCCCCGTCGAGGATCTTCCGCCACCGCCACGCGTAGGTGCGCACGGTGGTCATCGCGGCGTTCGGGGGCTCCTCGCCCCAGAGCGCCGCGATCAGGTCGGTGGCGCTCGCCGAGTGGCCGGGCCGCAGGAGGAGGACGGCAAGCATCGCCTGCTGCTGCGGACTGCCCACCTTGAGCGCCGACGCGCCCCGGTACGACCGCATCAGACCGAGTAAGGAAAAACGGAGATCGCCCAAATCCTGCCCCCAGCTGCCCCAGGACAGTGCCCGCCCCGCTCGTGCACATGTCAGACTTCGTGTCACCTATAAACCACAGCGCCGCACCCGATGTCGAGACTTCGTTGAGCCTGTGGTGACCGGGCGTTGAACGCCGTCGTACAGAATCGACCGTGCGGGGGGCCACCGGAGACGGTCCGGCCGGCCCCCGTCCCGCCCTGCACGCCGGGCACAGGGAAACCCCCTGCTCCCCGAACTTCCCTACCCCCCAAGGCCGCTACCGCCGCGGGCCGGTCCACCCCGCGCCTGCCTCCGCCCGGACGGCCGGGACCCCCGTGCTCCGGCCCCGCCGTCGGTCGCCGCAGCGCGGGCCACGACCATACCTTCGGAGGCGGACGTCCGTGAATACCGCTCTGCTCTACCACCTGCTCGACGTCGACCCGGCCGACGGGCCGGCCGAACTGCTCCACCGCGCCCGCAGCAGCCGCCGGCTGCCCACCCTGGTGCTCTCCGCCCTGGCCGGGGACGGCGTCCGGATGGGCGAGCCCGCCCGCGCCGAACTCCGCCGGGCCCGCGACCGCGCCGACCGCTACACCCGCCTCGCCGACGACCTCGCGCGCTCCACCGGCGTCCGCGCCCTCCGCGGCCTCCCGCTCGCCGGCTACTACCCGGCCGACCTGCTCAGGCCGCTGGACGTCCTCGACCTGGTCGCCCCCGGCGAGGCCGCCCTCTGGCAGGCCGTCGTCCGCCTGGTCACCGACCACCCGGTGGAGCACATCGAGGTCACGCTGCTCGGCGACCGCCCCCACCACACCGCCGTCACCGTCCTCTGGCCGGCCGAGGACCCGCTCGTCGACCCGTGGTACCGCGTCCGCGTCACCACCGCGGCCCTCGACGGGGACGGCGCGGGCGTCCCCGTCCGCCCCTACCTGGTCGCCGACGACCACGTCGAATGCCTCATCGCCCTCGCCGAGGAGGGCCTCCGCCGCCCCTTCCTCCCGGCCGACGTCCTCGACGTCGCGGCCCTCGACCGGCAACCCTTCGAACCCGCCGAGACCGCCGCCGTCGTCGCCGCCTACCGGCTCGCCCCCGAGGCCGCGGCCCTCCTCGACCTCGCCGCCACGTACCTCCCGCTCGGCCCGCTGGCCCTGGTCCGTGCCACCCTCGAAGCCGAACTCGCCCCCGAGAGCCGCCGCCGCACCGAGGCCGCCGCCACCCTGCGCCCCGCCGCCCGCCACGGCACCCTGCTGCGCCGTACGGTCATCCGCCACGACTGGGACGAGGCCCTTCTGGCCCCCGTGCCCGACGGCCCGCTCCTGCTCACCCCCGTCGCCGACTACCTCCTCACCCCCGCCCCGGACTCCGCCACGCAGGAGGAACGCGCGGCGGGGCTGCGGGCGCTCCACGACTGGGACGCACTCTGTTGACCGGGCCGCTTCGCCTCGCTAGGCCCCGCCCGCCGCCACGGCGGCGACCACGGCGGCGACAGGCCGGTCGGTCGGCCGGAGAAGTCCTACTCCTCGACCGGTTCGGCGTCGCTCAGGTCCTCCACCCGCACCGGCCGCCGCCCGTCGAACACCACGGCCAGGCCGTACGGGTCGCAGACCGGCAGGCTCCCTTCGGTGAACCGCAGCTGCCACCCGTCCACGAAGAAGTCGACCTGCGGGGCGCCCAGCGGAAGCTCCGCGGCCGGCGCCGCGAGGTAGTGCCCCGCCTCCTCCGCCGAAAGCCCGAGCGACCCCGGGTCCGAGGCCATCACCCGCTGTACGAACCCGAGCGCCGCCCCGACGAAGCGGTCCACCTCCGCGACCACCTCGCCGAGAAGCGTCCGATCCACCTGCCCCGGCTCCTCGCCGGCCTCCAGCAGCACGTTGACCTCGACCGGCTCCCCGCCCCGCGCGCACCGGGGCGGCTCCGTCACTCCCCAGACCCGCAACCCGCCCGGCCCGTCCGCGACCGGCACCAGCCTGCCGAACTCCGCGCCCGCCGTCACGCCCGCTCACCGCTCCCGGTCACCGGCCACCTCTCGTTTCGCTCCAGTCGCTCTCAGCGTAGGGCCCGACCACCGCGGCTCCCTCGACCCGTCCGTCCTTCTCGCGTCACGTCCAGGGGAGTTGACGGTTCGCCGGCGGATGGTCGAGCCTTGACCGGACATCGAACTTAGGTAAGGCTAACCTTCATGTCGGATGACTTCCCGGTGCACGGCCTCTCGGGCGTGGCCAGTACGCTGCTCACCCCCCTCTACGGCCGCGCCCACGCCGACCGGCTGCTCCCCGGCACGGACTTCCGGGACCCGCTCGCGGCGGCCGTGCTCGAACTGACCGGGTTCCGGGCCGAAGAGGTGCTGACCGACCGGTCCAACGCCGTCGGCGCGATCCACCGGGCGATCGTCTTCGACGCCCTGGTGCGGCGGTTCGCCCGGCTCCACCCCGACGGCGCGGTCGTGTCGGTCGGCATCGGCCTCTGCACCCGGGACACCCGCCTCGCGGACGCCGTACCCGAGGGCGTCCGGTGGATCGGGGTCGACGTGCCCGAGGTGGCCGAACTGCGGCGACGGCTCCTGCCCGACAGCGCCGTACGGCTGCACGCCGCCTCCGTCACGGACCCGGAGTGGGTCGAGGCGCTGGTGGGGGAGGACGGCCCGGCCCTGGTGGTCGCCGAGGGCGTGCTGATGTACCTCACCGACACCGAGGTGTCCCGCTTCCTGGCCGACGTCCACCGGCACCTCGGGCCCGGCACCGGCCTGCTGGCCGACTTCTTCCACCCCTGGGTGGCCCGCAGCGGCCTCCACCCGATCTCCCGCGCCACCGGGGCCCGGTTCCGCTCCGGCGCGCGCGGCGCCGCCGGGCTCGCCGCCGCCGCACCCGGCTGGAAGGCCGTCGCCGAGCACCCGGTGATGGAACGGATCGGCCGCGCGCAGCGGATCGCCGCCGCCGTCCTGCGCGTCCCGATGCTCGGTCACCGCCCCTACGCGGTGGCCGAGCTGACCGCCGGCGGACCGCCCCGCTGACGACGCGGCCCGCCACCGGACCCGGCCGGGCCCGCCCGACGCGGCCGGACCGCCGCCGGGTACCCCTCGTCCGTCGCGCCCTCCTAGGGTGGCCGGTGCAACCCCGACCGCCCCCGAGAGGTGACCACGTGACGACCACCCGGCCCGCACCCGATCCGGCCCCGCGCGCGGAACTCGGCGTGATCGGCGGCTCCGGCCTGTACGCGCTGCTCGACGACGTCACCGAAGTCACCGTCGACACCCCGTACGGGCCGCCCAGCGACTCGCTGTTCGTCGGCGAGGTGGGCGGCCGGCGGGTCGCGTTCCTGCCCCGGCACGGGCGCGGGCACGCCGTCCCGCCGCACCGGATCAACTACCGCGCCAACCTCTGGGCCCTGCACTCCCTCGGGGTCCGCCAGGTGCTCGGCCCCTGCGCGGTCGGCGGGCTGCGCCCCGCGTACGGGCCGGGCACCCTGCTCGTGCCCGACCAGTTCGTCGACCGCACCTCCGGCCGGGAGCAGACCTTCTACGACGGCGTCCCGCTCCCCGACGGCTCCGTCCCGGGCGTCGTGCACGCGCCGATGGCCGATCCCTACTGCCCGGCGGGCCGCGGCGCCGTCCTGGCGGCGGCCCGGGCCGCCACCTGGGAACCGGTCGACGGCGGCACCCTCGTGGTGATCGAGGGCCCGCGCTTCTCCACCCGCGCCGAGTCCCGCTGGTTCACCGCGAACGGCTGGTCGGTCGTCGGCATGACCGGCCACCCGGAGGCCGTCCTCGCCCGCGAACTCGCCCTCTGCTACACCTCCCTGAACCTGGTCACCGACCTGGACGCGGGCGTGGAGAGCGGCGAGGGCGTGACCCACGCCGAGGTGCTGAAGGTCTTCGCCCGAAACGTGGACCGGCTGCGCACGGTCCTCTTCACCGCCCTGGAGGCCCTCCCCGCCACCCGCACCTGCCCCTGCCCGCACGCCCTCGACGGCTTCACCCCCGGCCTCCCCGGCCTCCCGGCCACCTGACCGGGACTGCCCGGCCCGCCCTCAGGCGCCCGCGTGGACGTAGGCGGCCCAGATGTGGGGGCGGTCGGGTATCCGGCGGCGGAGTTCGCGGACGGTGTGGTGCAGGGCGAGGGCGCTCCCCGGGGTGTCGTCGGCCGTCACTCGGCGGTAGAAGTCGCGGGTGACGTGGTCCGCGTGCGCGCTGTCGATCTCCCAGAGCGTGCCGACCGCGGCGGGGAAGCCGGCGAGCAGGAAGGCACTCGTGATGTGGATGGCTTCGTCGCTGAGCCGCTCCGAGGTGCGCGCCGTGCCGCACGCCGTGAGGAAGGCGAGCCTGGCGGCGTGCGGCCGGGCCCGGCAGATCTCCAGGACGGAGAGCTGCTCGCCGCTGGGCAGGTGGAGCCGGGCGCCGGACGGTTCGGCCGGGTCGGTGGCCGCGTGGCAGCCGAAGTGCACCCACTGGGTCCCGCCGAGTGCGCCGAGGACGGCCTCGCGGGTCGCCGCGGTGCCGACCAGCGGCGCGGGCGCCCGGAGCAGGCCGGCGGCGTAGCGGGCCGCCTCCGCGACGCCGGGCATCTCGTTCTCGGGGGCGGCGACCAGCAGGGCGGCGGTCCCTCCGGCTCCCGGGCCGCCGCCCTCGCGGTGGGCGGCCCGGGAGCGGGCGTACGCCAGGGTCTGGAACCCGGGGACGTAGGAGGAGACGACGGTGTCGAGTGCGGAGCCGCAGCCGTGCTCGTCGCAGTCGGGCAGGGTGCACTGGGCGGCGTGCAGCGGCAGGGCGTGGAAGGCCCCGGTGGGGATCCACCAGATCCGGGGCCACGCCCCGGAGTCGGGCACGGGTCCGTCGGCCCCCAGATGGGCGAGGACGGGGCGGACGATCCTGTGCCAGGTCCAGGACAGGGCGCGACGCGTGGTGGCCCCGGCGCCGACGAGGTCGGCAGGGGAGGGCCGGGCGGAGCCCCGGAGGCTGATGGCGCCGACGGCTTCGCGCAGCCGGTGGGCCGTGTCGGTGAGCTCGTCGGTCGGGGGTGCGAGGGGCAGCGCGGTGATCGTCCGGCCGGTCACCACGAGGGCGTGGAGGTAGTGCGGGCCCTGGAGGAGGACGACGACGGGCCCGTCGACGGCCAGCTCGCGCAACCGGCCGCCGGTGAGCGGCCGGAGGAAGGCGTCGAATCCGGGCAGGGTACGGATGTGCCCGATCAGCTCGTCGAGGTCCCGCGAGGCGTGGAGCCCGTCGAGCCGGGCCCGCTCGGGCACGACGTCGGGGGCCCGGCGAGGCCCGGCCTCGGCCGGACGGGTCGCCGGTCCGGCCTCCGGCCCGGTCGTGGTCAGATCGGCCAGCAGGCCGGTGAGCCGCTCGAACTCGCCCGCCGGCCCCGGGTGGGCGGCCCGCAGATCACCGAGGTCGGCGCGCGCCTCGATCCGCCGCGACAGCAGCAGCCCGCGCCCGCGCTCCAGCAGCTCGACGGCCCGCTCGACGTCGGGCCCGTCGACGATGCCGATGCCCGAGGGGTGGAAGGCCGTCGCCCTGCCCGGCGATGGCGTCGGGCCGCCTGTGCCGGGAGCGGCCCCCGGCCCGGCCTCCCCGCCACTCCCCGGACCGCCCGCGGAACCGTCCTCCGCACCAGCACCAGCACCAGCACTCGCACCAGCACTCGCACCCGCGTCGACGCCGAACGCCGCCAGCCGGGCGCGGACGTCCCGGACGGTGATTGCCATCAGGACGAGCTCGGTGATCCCCCTCAAGTCCCCGTCGAACGAGGCGAGTCCGTTCTCGGCGGCCTCCTGGCTGCTGCCCCGGTCGGTGACGCGCGGCAGCAGCTCGACGGCCGCCTCGACGTGCGCGAGGGCCGTGGCGATACCCGGTCCCGACTGCCGCAGGGCGCCCGCAGCGGTCCCGATCTCGTGGTGCGCCCGCATCCAGGCAGGAACGGTGAAGAGCCCCGCGTGCGGCGGGGTGGCACCGCCGCCGAGCATGTTGCCCAACACACGCCGCGCCACGGCCTCGACGGGATCCTCGTCCTCCGGCCCGGGGTGGCCCGGTCCGTCTGCGTCGACGGCTGCCGGCAGGGGCAGGCGTATCGTCCCGGCGGCGAGGCTGAGGGGGATCCGCAGCAGGTCGACCCAGCCCTCGGGGGCCTCCGGCAAGACGGCGTCGATGACCTGGGCGGCCTCGTCGGTGAGGTGCCGAGCCTGTTCGGGATCGTCGGTGCGGACCTTCAGGGCCCGTTGCGTGAGGACGTTGACGAGCGTCATCCCGGTGCTCAACCGCCGCGGGTGGCCGGGCGGGCAGGCGGCGAACGTCGTCCGGCACCGTTCGATCAGCTCGTCGGTGATGACGGCCTTGGGCCCGCCGCCCGGGCCGATGGAGTCGATCAGGTTGAGGTAGTCGTCACCCATCACGTCGAACCCGAGGAGCGCCGCGGACTCCCGCTCGTCCGGATCGGTGGCGAGCCGGCCGAGTTCGCCGAGACGCAGGGCCGCCTCCCGCGCCCTGGCCAGCTGGCCGGGGTCGTGGCCGAGCACGTAGTTCTGCAGGGCGCTGTGGAGCTCGATGTGGGCCGACAGGAAGACCTGGTCGGCACCGGAGGTCGGGTAGGGGGCCTCCGGGCCCACCGCCGCCTCGGCGAGGACCGCCGCCGCCTCGCGCGCGGCCTCCGGGTCGAGACGGAGGGTCGAGAGGAAGGTCAGCGCCCTGGCGAGGAGTTCGTCGGTGGCCCCGGCGTCCTCGGGGGCGTGGGCACGGGCGTAGCGGAGCAGCGCCACGATCTCGTCGAACGTGCCGAGGTCGTGGGGGGCGGCCGTCCGTGCCGACAGGGCGGCGCCGAGGGTCGCGGACACGTGGGCCCGCAGGAGGGTCTCGTCCTCGGGGAGGTCCGCCAGGATCTCGCGGAGGACGGTGATCTCGTGGTCGAGGTCGCGGGGTCCGTCGACGTCGAGCCGGAGGCTGCCGAACCGGGTCAGCAGGGAGACCATCCGGGCCAGCTCCGGGCTGTCGAAGCCGCCGTCCGGGTCACCGGCGGCGGCCGTGACCACGGCGAGCGGCAGGGCTATGTCGTACCGGCCTTCGGCCAACAGGCCGGCCAGTGGCACACCGGCCGGTGCCGGGGCCGCGGCGACCGCCTCCGTGCCCAGCGCCCGCGCCTCCGCGTCCAACCGGGCGGCGCCCGCCGGGTCGGACGCCCGCAGCTCCGCGGCCCGGGTCCCGGCGAGGGAGGCCAGGACGGCGACGTACGCGTAGCGACGGGGCTCCCCCGGGGGGACGGCCGCGAGGGCGGTGCGGAACCGGTCGACCTGTTCGTCGGTGACCGTGATGTCGGTCAGCGAGGTCGCGAGGGCGAGCACCTCCAGCTCGATGTCCGGGGGCACGTCCAGGTTCGAGTACAGCGTCCTGAGGCGGTCGACGACGGCGCTCGCCCCGTCGGGGTCGCTCGCCTCGCCGGGGTCGGTGGTGTCGGCGGCGGAGGCTCCGGCACCGCGTTCCCGGGCGAGCGCCTCCAGCGCCTCCTCCAGGGCTGCGGTGATCACGGGGTGCGTCGGATGGCCGGCCGGGGTCGCGGCGAGGGCCGCACGCAGCCGGCGCACGGCGCAGGCGATCCGGCCGGCGTCGTGCTCCTGGATGCCGGCCTCGGCGAGGACGAGTCCGATCCGCAGCTCGAACTGGCCCGGCCAGGAGGTCGAGTTCGCCTGGAGCGCGCGGACGATCCGCAGCGCCTCCAGGGCTTCCGGGGGGAGGGTCCCGGCCGGAGCCGCCGCGATCAGGCGGTCGACCTCGGCGAGCGGCGGGTCACCGAGCATCCGCGCCGCATCCAGGACCGTTCCGAGGGCCAGCGTGGCCACGTCGGTGCCGACCGCGTCCAGGTCGCCGGGGTCGACGGAGGACAGGGCCTCGCTCGCGACCCGGCCGTGCAGCGCGGCGGCGGCCAGGGCGTCCGGGTCGGCGGTCAGGGCGAAGCGCGACAGCTCGAACCCGAGGGCCTGCACGGTCAACTGGATGTCCGTGTCGGGTCCCTGCGGAAGCAGGCCACGGGCCAGCGTGGACCAGGCGAGCGCGCGCTCCAGAGCCGCCAGCCGGTCGGACTCGGTGACGTCCGGGGCTTCGAGCAGGTCACCGTGGGCCGCGCCGACGAGATGGGCGAAGCGCGCGTCGTGGAACGGGTCGGCGGGATCGAAGGCGTCCACGAGCGGCGGCGGAAACTCCACCTGCTCGGGTACGCGCGGCCGGAGGAAGCCGAAGGTGGCGCCGAGGACGAGCGCGTTGGCGGCGGCTTCCGGATCGTCCGGACCTTCGTGCCGGAGCCAGTACGTCCAGAAGACCGCGAGGACCTTGTCGAGATCGACGGGGGACCCGGGCGACGGGGCGGCCTCGCGCAGGAGGGAGAGCGCGTCCTCCGTCGCCGCGGGAACCCGCAACGGCGCGTTGTCGCGCGCACTCTGAGCCGCCAACAGCCTTGCCACGACCTGTTCGTGAAGCTCGCTCACGCCCACCAGACTATCCTGGCGTCTCGTCTGCACGCCGTGCATCGGCGGGAACCGGGAGGAGAGCCCGTGGGAGCCGGGGGCAAGGAGCGGCGGGTCTTCGAGGACGCCGTCGAGTACCTGTGCCGCAACGCCGGGACGTTGCGCGATCTCGTGAACGACCCGACCCGCTGGGACGGGCCCTTCGCCCTCGTCCGCGACGGCGACCCGGCCACCGGCGCGTGGCGCGACGCCGTCCGGGCCCTCCACGAGGCCGCCGAGGACGCCGGAATCCCCGGCGGGATCGGCCTGCGCACCACGATGGGGGTCGGCGACTGGCCGGGCGGGCCCACGCCGCGGTCGGTCGGCTGGGTCTGCCCCACGGACCGCTGCGCCCGGGTCGACCTGCCGGACGACGCCCCGCCGGACGCCCGGGTCTGCGCGCTGAGCGGCGGACCGCTGCGCCGAGTGGACTGAGGCGAGTATGGGCCTGCTCCTCGAACTCCAGAAACGCATCCCCGACGGGTGGTTCCTGCGCCGCCTGCTGCCCGCCGTCCTCCTGGTCGTCGTCGCCGCCGTCGGGGGCCGGCTCGGGCACCGGCACTGGGCCGACCGCGGCCTCGCCCGGGAGGCGGTCGCCGGTGTGCTGCGGTTCGACGGCGGACTCGCGTCCGACAGCGCGGCGGTGCTCGCCCTCCTCGCGGTGGCCGCGGTGGCCGCCGCGTTCCTGCTGCCCTTCGCCGCCGGGGCGGTGGGCGCGCTGGCGTCGGGGGCCTGGCCCTGGTGGCTGACGCCGTTGGGGGAGCGGCTGACCCGCCGTCGGGCACGCCGGTGGGCGCCGCCTGCGGAGATCGCCCGGCAGGCCGTCCGGGCCCGCGCGGCCGGCCGCGAACTGCGCGCCGCCCGGCTCGACGCGCTCCGGGCCCGGGCGAACCCGATCGCTCCCACCGGCCCCACCTGGTCGGGCGACCGGCTGCGCGCTGCGGAGGAGCGCATCAGGGCGACGACCGGCGCGGACGTCGCCGAGGCGTGGACGGGCCTGTTCCTCGGTGCGTCCGACGCTTCCCGCGAGGCGCTGAGCGCGGTCCGCGACTCCTACGACGCGGCCTGCGAGGGCCTGGTGTGGGGCGCCGCCTTCGCCGTCGTCGGCCTCTGGTGGTGGCCCTCGGCGGTGGTGGGGATCCTCGTCGGCCTCGCCTCGTGGCGCTCCCTGCGCCGCGCCGTGGACTCCCTCTGCCGTACCACCGAGGCCGTCTTCGCCCTGCGGCAGACCGACAGCCCGCCCAGCCCCTGACCTCGGCCCCGACCCTCGGTCCGGCCCCCGCCCGTCCCGCGCGGGACGTCGGACGGGCCGACTTCCCGCGCGCGCCCGGGCCGGGCAGACGCCGGCGGCGGGCGCCCGCCGGTGCCCTGCCGCGCACCGGCCCCACCCCTACGAGGCCCCGTCGCTGCCCGTTCGGGCGGACCTCCCGCCGGTGGGGCCGGATCGGCGGCCCGGCCGGGTCGGCGGGCGACAGGATGCGTGCGGCGGTCCCCCCGGAGGACCGCCCCGAAGCCCGAAGCCCGAAGCCCGAAGCCCCGACGCCCCGCCCAGGAGACTGCCATGGCCCAGCGAAATCCCGTCCGGATCCCCGTCCGGAGGCTGGTGATCGGGTGCACGACGCTCGTCGCCACGGGTGCCGTGATCCTCACCCTCGCTCCCGTGCCGACCTCGTCCGCCGCGGAGCGGCCGTCCGGTGCCGCGCGCCCGGTGCTGACGTTCAGCAGCCTGGACGGTCCGGTCACGAAGGCGGAGATCGAGTCCTTCCGCGCCTACGCCCTGACGCTCGCTCCCGCCCCGAACAACATCCGCAACCAGTGGGCCCAGGGACACAGCGGCGAGGACACCAAGGCGATGGGCCTGGTGTACGAGGTGTCCGCCGACCGGGCGGTCCTCGACCGGATGATCGTCTTCTGCGATGCCGTCCTCTCCGAGCGCAACGACCTGGCGGCGAAGCCGGTCGGGCAGCACGTGCTCTGGACCGGCAAGGTCGATCCGGCCTGGCCCAACGACGTGTCGGCCGCGCCCGTCGGTACCGGTGGCGAGCAGGGCGATCCGGTCGGCCACCTGGCCTACTGCGCGCAGCTCGTCCTGCGGACGCCCGCCCTCTGGCAGACGAAGGTGCCCGACCACGACCCGCACGGTTACGGTGCCACCTACCTCGACCGGGCGAAGCGGTTCGTCAAGGAGGCCGACACCGCCGTGGACCGCCACATCCTGGGCCGGTTGCTGGACGTCTCGAAGGGCGACCGCCAGTACTTCGCCGCGGACTCGCCGTACAAGGGCGGCAAGCCGGTGCCGTGGAACCAGCAGATGATGTTCGACTACGCCTTTCAGAACCTGGCGGTCGCCCACCAGCTGCTGGGCGACGACGCGAAGCGGGTCGCCCGGTACGACCGGCTGGTGCAGGCCAGCGTGGACTGGTTCTTCGCGGAGGCCCGCAGCTACCGGGATCCCGCCGGGAAGACCGCCTACGACTGGGTGTACGCGGCGCAGACCCGGGACAAGGAGGACAACAACCACGGCAGCCTGGACTGCGCGGGCCTCTACCGTGCCTACCTGTCCGGCCGGTACGGCATCACCGCCCAGCAGTTGGCGCCGCTGGCGAACACCTTCGTGGACGTGATGAGCACCGGATCGGGCCACTACGCCGGGCGTGTGGACGGCACCGACGGCACCGGGAACAGCGCGCCGACGAGCTACGTCCGCAGCGGCTGGCTGCTCACGGCGGAGTTCCGGCCGGACGCCTACGACAAGCTGATGAAGGCCAACTTCCCGAAGCGGACGACGACCGCCGCCGACCAGTTCTCCCGCGCGCTGATGCTCAAGTCCCGTCTGAACAAGCCGAAGGGCTGATCGGGCCCCGCCGGCCGACCGGCCGCGACGGGGCGGCGTGCCGGTCGCAGTCGCAGTCCTCGGCGAAGCGCTGCGACTGCGACTGCGACCGGCACGCGCACCGCAGACCCTAGAGCTCCCGGACGTGGGGCGGGTTGCCGGTGGAGATGGACAGCTTCCCCTGCTGGATCTGGACGTCGCACCCGCGGGTCAGCAGGCCGTAGTCCTTCGTCAGCGAGAAGTTGCCCCGGCCGAAGGTGACGCCGAGTCCCCGATCGAAGGTCACCCACTTCTTGAACTCGTTGATCCCGAAGAAGAGGATCCGGTCCGGCATGGTGACGAACAGCCGCTCGCCGTCGTGGCTGAGCTTCATCCCCCCGCCGACGGTGAGCAGGCCCTTCACGTGTCCTTCGCCGGCGTGCAGCTCGTTCAGATCGGCCTTGTCGGCGACGACGGCGCCGAGGTCGTGTCCACCGTCGCGGTAGACACGGACGCCGGACGTGGGGAACTCGATCCACCCGTCGGAGGTGTCACGGCCCTGGACCCACTTGGTGTTGACACCGTTGAGGTCGGCCTTGTCCGCGGCGACGGTGCCCCAGTCCTGGGTGCCGTCCTTGCGGACGTTGATGCCGGCCTGGGGGAAGTCGATCCAGCCGTTGCCGTGGTCGCGGTCGCCGACCCATGTGGTGTTGAGGCCGTTGAGGTCGGCCTTGTCGGCGGTGACGGTGCCGAGGTTCTGGGTGCCGTCCTTGTGGACGGTGGTTCCGGCTTGGGGGAAGTCGATCCAGCCGTTTCCGGCGGCGCGGTCGCCGACCCATGTGGTGTTGACGCCGTTGACGTCGGCGCGGTCGGCGGTGACGACGCCGAGGTCCTTGTTGGGGCCGTGGTAGACGTCGATGCCGGTGTCGGGGAAGTCGATCCAGCCGGAGTCGGGGGTCCGTCCCTTGACCGACCCGGTCTTCACGTCCTGTACGTCGGCGGTCGCGGCGGTGACGGTGCCGAGGTTCTGGGTGCCGTCCTTGTGGACGGTGGTTCCGGCTTGGGGGAAGTCGATCCAGCCGTTTCCGGCGGCGCGGTCGC
>NZ_JBEXNT010000094.1:35497-37811 GCF_040611255.1 Kitasatospora sp. NPDC002965
CGAGGTCCTTGTTGGGGCCGTGGTAGACGTCGATGCCGGTGTCGGGGAAGTCGATCCAGCCGGAGTCGGGGGTCCGTCCCTTGACCGACCCGGTCCTCACGTCCTGTACGTCGGCGGTCTTCGCCGTGACCGTGCCCGCAGCACCGTTCCGGTCGTCGACCTTCACGCCGTCCGGGGTGAAGGTGACCCGGCCCTTGTCCGCCGTCCCCTCGATCCACGGGGAGCGCGTCCCGCTCCCGAACTCCGGGATGAGCGCGTGGACGGTGGTGGTGAGAAAGTACCCGTGCTGCGGCTGCCCGCCGTTGTCCGTCCCGGCGATCAGCGTGTACGTGGTGCCGCGCTTCGGGGCGGGGACTGACCAGCTGAAGGACGTGTCGACCACCGGAGGCGCGGTGACCGCCTGCACGGCGTGGGCCGCCGTGCCGTCCGGGTAGCGGATCCAGTAGTCGAGGTTGCTGGGCCCGTTCCACTTGAGTTCGAGCCACTGGCCCGCGTCCGTGTCCAGCAGGGACTGCGTCGCGCGGAAGTTGCGCGGCACCTTCGGGGACTGCTTGGCCAACGCCAGCGTGGTGGTGAAGGAGTCCGTCGGCATGGCCGCGTTGCCGTCGCCGCCACCGGTCCTCTCGTGGATCTTGACGAGGACCAGGCCGTCGCCCCGGGTGACGGGGATGTTCTCCAGCTTGAGGATGATCCCCTCGTTGCCGGGCAGGGTGACCTTCTTCCCCGGCCAGGTGCCGTGCTGGGCCCGGAACACGCGCCGGGTGTCGTCCCAGGCGAACTGCGGTTCGTCCAGCCAGGGTGGCGGCGTGTACGTCATGGAGAAGCCCGGTGTGATCGCCGCGGAGTCCGCCGTGAGGTGATCGGGGTCGGAGCCGACCGGGATCTCCACGTCGATGTACCTCCACTCCACCTCTTCCTGGTGGGAGTTGGAGACGATCACGTACACCGTCCCCACGGACGGTGCCCCGTCGGACGACGCCTGCAGTGACGTCGGATCCGTGACGATCTCGTAGTGCAGCAAGGACGGCACAGCGCGGACTCCCTACCTCGGCGTTACACACGGTGCGGGCAGCGGACGCACAGCGGGGCCGGGTGTCGCGAAGTGCCGTTCGGGTCGTTCGGGGCCCCACGCCGCGCCCGAGGACAGGTGCCAACAGGCCTGTCGACGGTAAGCAGCCCCCACCCGTCCGGGCATCGCGATCACGTGCAGCTGGCCCGAACCGATCTCGATCTGGCCGGAACCACGGATCCCGGATTCCTCGGGTGCGGGGCAATCAACACCGTTGGAAAAAAGAGGAGTTGAGGGAAATTCAGCCAGGGGCGCGGCGGGCGTTTCCCGCCCGTTCGGTGGCTCGGCCGCGAGCAGGTCGGAGGCGTCCCGGCCGCCGTCGAGCTGCGGGGAGTCCACGGGCAGGCCGCCGTACCCGGCGAGGGCGGTTCGGCGGCCGGGCGTCGGCCGGGGGCGGCTGGTGCAATGTCTGCCAAGTCCTCTTGCTCGTGGGGTCATTGTGAATCAAAGGCGTTGACCGGAAGAGGTCGGTTGTCGACCATGGCCGTGCAGAGTCCGCCCGCTCGGGTCATCGGACCCGTCCCGACCCCCCCTTGGAGGGGATCGCCCATGCGCAAGTCACTGGGTACGGCACTCGCCGCCGCCGTCCTTGCCGTCGGAGGGTCGTTCGCCGCCGCCGGTCCTGCGGGAGCGGCGGCGGACGGCCGTCCGGTCGCGGGCTCGGGGCAGGCGGCGAGCGTCCGCCTCATCTGCTACTGGGCTCATGTCGCAGGCATCGGGTGGCAGAGCGGCAGCAGCTGTAACGGCGCCGTCGCGGGAACCGTCGGCGAGGGGCGGGCGGTCGAGGCACTGAAGTTCAGCACCAGCGGCATGTCCGGACTGTGCGCCCGTGCACACGTGTCCACCCTCGGCTGGCAGCCCTGGGTCTGTGTCGGGGACGGCGGGATCCTCCAGATCGGCACCACCGGTCAGTCCCTGGCGATCGAGGCCGTCGAATTCCTGACGGACGGCAGGAGCATGGACGCCGACGCGCACCTGAGCGGCTACGGCTGGCAGGGGTGGCGGAGCGGCGGGCGCGTCCTGGTCGGCACCACCGGTGAGAACCGCGCGATCGAGGCGATCAAGGTGATCGGCTGATCCCGGAGCCGAGCCCGGCCCGTTCAGGTCCCGGTCCCCTACGACCCTTCGCGCGCCGTCCTGTTGGGGCGGCGCGCGAGCGTTTCGGTGTCATTCGGCGGGGATGCCGCGGAGGAGGAAGGGGAGGTGGGCGCCTCGGGCGAGGGCGTCGAGGGCCTGGGTGGTGCG
>NZ_JBEXNT010000095.1:0-37699 GCF_040611255.1 Kitasatospora sp. NPDC002965
GGGGGGGGGGGGGGGGCTTCGGGGGCGGGCGCCCGGGGGGGGGGGGGGCCCCCCCCCCCCCCCGCCCCCGGCCGGTGAACGCGGTACGGGCGCACGGCCCCGGGGTCAGCGGACCGCCGGCCCCAGGGCCGAGGCGAACCGGGCCAGTTCGGCCACCGCCACGTCGATCCGGGCGGTGAGCGCCGCACGGGCCGCCGGGTCGGCGAGGTCGCTGCGCTGCGCCACCAGGTGGGTGGGCACCGCCCAGCCGTCCAGGGCCCGGACCACCGTCCGCAGGTGGTCGCAGGCGCCGGAGGCGTTGTGCAGGCTGGTCGCGGTGGCCGCGACCAGGACGGGCCGGTCGGCGAGCGAGCCGTCCGGCAGGTGGTCCAGGAGGTTCTTGAGCACCCCCGAGAGGCTGCCGTGCTGGACCGGCGTGGCCAGCACGACGGCGTCGGCGGCGGCCACCTCCTTGTACAGCCGGTCGACCGCCGGTTCCCGCAGCAGTTCGCCGCTGCGGTAGCGGTCCGCGTCGAGGGGGGGCAGCGCCAGCAGCGACCGGTCGAGCTCACCGGCCGTGAGCTGTCCGGTGAGTTCGGCCCGCTCGCCGATCAGCCGGGTGAGCGCGTGGCAGCTGGACGTTCCGGCGACGGTGCCGGTGACCAGCAGGAGGTTCACGATCCCGCCCCGCGCGCGGCCCAGGCGTCCTTGAGACGGTCCAGGTGCTCCAGTCCGGCCAGCACCTGGTCGGGGTCCACCCCGAAGTCGATCAGGCAGGCCACCTCGTCGATGCCGAGCGCGTCGAGGCGCTCCAGGGTGGCCAGGCCGTCCTCGACGGTGCCGAACAGGCCGCCGGTGTCGAAGTACCGGTCGAAGGAGCGCTCGACCAGGAACTCCAGGTCGTCCGCGTCGAGTTCGTCCGGGTTGACGCCCGGCAGGATGTCCCCGGCCGCCTTCATGATCAGGCCGATCGAGCTGCGGATGTAGTCGGTGAAGGGCCGGCGGACGGTCTCCCGGACGGCGTCGCGGTCGGTGCCGAGGAAGGTGTGCAGCATCAGCGCCACCTGGCCCGCCGCTCCCCCGGCGCCCCCGGGCAGGGCGGCGCGGTAGGCGGCGATCTTCTTGGCCAGGTCCTCCAGATCCTGGCCGAGGAGGTGGGTGAGCAGGCCGAGGCCCTGCTCACCGGCCTGCCGGAAGGTGTCGGGGCTGCCCGCGCTGGTGAGCCACACCGGCAGCTCGGACTGGACGGGCGCGGGGTAGCTGCGCACGGCCACCGGGTTGCCGTCACCGTTCGGCAGCGTGACCTCCTCCTGGCGCCACAGCCGCCGGACCGTGTCGATGGTCTCGATCAGCACCTCCTTGCGGCCGGCGTAGTTCTCCGGGCGCAGGACGAAGTCGTTGGCGTGCCAGCCGGAGGCGAAGGAGAGGCCCACCCGGCCCTCGGAGAGGTTGTCGACCACCGACCACTCCTCGGCGATCCGCACCGGGTGGTGCAGCGGGCCCACGACACTGCCGGCCCGGATGCCGATCCGCTCGGTGACGGAGGCCAGCGCCGCGCCGATGACCGCCGGGTTGGGGTACTGGCCGCCGAACTCGTGGAAATGCCGCTCCGGCGTCCAGACCGCGCTGAAGCCGTGGGCGTCGGCGAACCGCGCGCCCTCCAGCAGCAGCCGGTACTGCTCCCGTCCACGACCTTGGCCGTCCGCGAAGTAGAAGAGACTGAAGTGCACTGCCTTGCCCCCCTGGCGAAGGTGAATGCGGGCCCGGGCGGGTGCCGGTGGCCCGGCGGAGCCTGGAGCTCCGGTGGAAGTCGGTCGTGCTTGGGCGGTGCCGGAAAGTCAGGACTTGCCGCTCCCGCTGGTGGCCCGCGCAGGCGCCGCGCCGGCGGGACCGTCGCCGGCGTCCGCGGCCGCCGGCCGCGAGCGCCGGACCAGCAGGGTGACCAGCGCACCGGCCACGAGGAAGCCGACCGGCAGCAGGTAGGTGGCGCGGACGGCGCCGGTCGTGTCGCCGCCGACGAGGCGGGCCTGCAGGAGCGCGCCCACCGAGGCGCTGCCGAGCAGGCTGCCGCAGAGCCGGGTGGTGTTGAACAGGCCCGACGCGGCGCCGGACATGGCGGGCTCGATCTTCTCGAAGGCGACCACCCCGGCCGGGGCGTAGGCCACGCCCATGCCGAGGCCCACGAAGACCAGGCCGGGCAGCAGCGCCGTCCAGCCGGAGTCGGCGCGGATCAGGGCCGCCAGCAGCGCGATCCCGACCGCGAAGAGGGTGAGACCCGCCACCATCACGTACTTGCCGCCGAAGCGGTCGCAGAACCGGCCGGAGTACGGCGCGGCGAAGATCGAGACCAGCGGGGCGACGGCGATCAGCAGACCGGCCTGGAAGGCGCTGAACTCCTGCACCTCCTGGAGGTAGAGCGGGGTGAGCAGGAGCATGCCGCCGAGGCCGCACGGCAGCGCGCCCACCACCACGGCCATCACGGTGAAGTTGCGGTCCCGCAGGATCGCGAACGGCACCAGCGGGTCGCGGTCCTGCCGGCCCCGTTCGACCATCAGGAAGAGTCCGAGCACCACCACGCCGATCACCATCAGCATCGGCACGGTGAGCGGCCCCCAGAGCCGGCCCCAGTGGTGGGACTCGCCCTCCATCAGGCCGTACACCACACAGAACACGGCGACGGTGAGCAGGACCGAGCCGAGGACGTCGATCCGGTGCTTGCGGTTCGGCTCCAGGGCCGGGACGAAGGTCAGCACCAGGATCGCGCCGATCACCCCGACCGGGATGTTGATGTAGAAGATGCCCCGCCAGCCGAGCCAGGAGACCAGGAAGCCACCGAGGGTGGGTCCCGCGGCGGCGACGATCCCCGCGAAGGAGCCCCAGACGCCCATCGCGGCGCCGCGCCGGTCGGCCGGGAACATCCGGGTGATGACGGCCATCGCCTGCGGGGTCTGGAGCGCGCCGCCGACACCCTGGAGGACGCGGGCCGCGATCGCCTGGCCGGGCGTCTGCGCGATGCCGCAGGCCGCCGAGGAGAGGACGAACACGGCCAGGCCGATCAGGAACATCCTGCGCGGGCCGTACAGGTCGCCCAGCCTGCCGCCGGTGACCAGCAGCACCGCGTAGGAGAGCAGGTAGGCGTTGATCATCCAGAGCACCTGGTCGACGCCGGCGCCCAGGCCCTCGGCCAGCGAGGGCACGGCCACGTTCACCGCCGTGGTGTCCAGCAGGACCACCGCCTGGGTGAAGCAGATGGCGAACATCGCCACCCACGGGTTTCGCAGCCGCTCCGGCACGCCGGGGCGGCCGGTCTCCGGGTCGGTGTCGGTGGCACTCATCGGCCGGCCTCGTTTCGCTCGCTCATCGTTCTCTCCTCGGTGGCCCGGCCCCTCGTGCGGGCCGGGCGTGCGCCGGTCGGGCGTCCGCCGGTCAGGCGTGCTCGGCCAGGCTGCGCGGGCGCAGGTCCGTCCAGTTGGCCTCGATGTGGTCGAGGGCGGACTGGCGGCTGTCGGGGCCGAAGGCGGTGTCCCAGCCGGCCGGGACCGCCACGGTGACCGGCCAGAGGGAGTGCTGCCCCTCCTCGTTCACCAGGACCAGGTAGCTGCCGTCGGCGTTCTCGAACGGGTTGGTGCTCATCGGGCGTTCCTCTCGGTGGAGCGGGGCGGAGCCGGGCCGGCCGCGGGTGACCGGCCCGGCGGGTTGCGGGGTTCAGCCGTTCGCGGTCCGGCGCAGCTCGGCGGCGAGCACCGAGCCGATCCGGCCGATCGGCTGCGGACGGGTCATCGCGCCGTGCTCGCAGTCCACCGGGTGGTCGTGGACCGTCCCGGTGATGTGCGCCGCCCAGTCGTGGGCGGTCGGGTCGTCGGCCGACTTGTCCGCCGTGGCGGTGAAGAACAGCAGGTCGCCGTCGAACCGGCGGGGCGTGAACCGGCTCGCCAGGTCCAGGTTCCGGACGAACCCGCGGGCCAGGTCCACCAGTTGTCCGGGCGTCAGCTCGGCGAGCGGGCTCTGTCGCGCCCTGAGGAGGTCCAGCGCCCGCTCTGGCGTGAGCGCCTCAACGGCGCCAGTCTGCACCGGGTGACCTAGCGAGTCAAGAAGATCCGCCAGCGCCTGCTGATCATCCGTCAGGCCGTCCTGGGGGCGCGGAGCCGGGTAGCTGTCGAGCAGGGCCAGCAGCGCGACCTGCTCGCCCCGCTCGCGCAACCGGACGGCGATCTCGTGCGCGACCGTGCCGCCGAACGACCACCCCAGCAGGTGGTACGGACCCTCGGGCTGGACCTCGCGGATCAGCGCGAGGTACTGCTCGGCCATCTCGGCGAGCGTCGCCGGTGCGCCGTCCGGTCCGGTCAGCGAGCGGGCCTGGAGGCCGTACAGCGGGCGCTGGGGCTCCAGTTCGCGCAGCAGGCCGGAGTACACCCAGGCGATGCCGGCCGCCGGGTGGACGGCGAACAGCGGCGGCAGGGTGCCCTCCGAGCGCAGCGGCAGCAGCGGGGCGAAGTCGTCCGACCGCGCGAGCGTCCCCGCCGCGCCGGCGGTGACCCGCTCGGCCAGCCGGGCGACGGTGGGCGCCTCGAACAGGGCGCGGATGCCCAGATCGGCCCCGGTGGTCCCGCGCAGCCGGGCGATCAGCCGGGCGGCGAGCAGGGAGTGGCCGCCGAGGTCGAAGAAGCCGTCGTCGACCCCGACCACCGGGACGTCGAGCACCTCCGCGAAGGCGGCGCACAGCTCCTTCTCCAGCGCCGTCCGCGGTGCGCGCCCGGGCAGCGACGGGGCCGCGTCCGGTACGGGCAGGGCGCGACGGTCCAGCTTGCCGTTGGGCGTGAGCGGCAGGCGCTCCAGCTCGACCAGCGCGGACGGCACCATGTAGGCGGGCAGCGTCCGGCCGAGCGCGGCCCGGATCGCGGAGCCGTCCAGCGGGCCGGCCGCCGGGACGACGTAGCCGACCAGGCGCTGGTCGCCGGGGACGTCCTCGCGCACCACCACGGCGGCGGAGACGATGTCCGGACGGCCGGTCAGCGCGGCGGCGATCTCGCCGGGCTCGATCCGGAAGCCGCGCAGCTTCACCTGGTCGTCGGCGCGGCCGAGGTAGACCAGCTGGCCGTCCGCGGTCCAGCGGGCGAGGTCGCCGGTGCGGTACATCCGGCTGCCGGGCGGGCCGTACGGGTCGGCGGTGAAGCGCTCGGCGGTCAGCCCGGGGCGGCCGAGGTAGCCGCGGGCCAGGCTGGCACCGGCGACGTACAGCTCGCCGGAGACGCCGGGGGCGGCCAGCCGCAGCTGCGGGTCGAGCACGTACGCCCGGGTGTTGGGGAACGGCCGGCCGATCGGCACCGCGCCGTCGGCCAGCGGCTCGCCGGGGGCGATCCGGTACTGGGTGCAGTTGACCGTCGCCTCCGTCGGCCCGTACACGTTGACCACGGTGGCGTCCGGGTGCCGGCGCCGCCAGTCGGCGACCACCGCGCCGGTCAGCGCCTCGCCGCCGAGCAGCAGCTCCCCGGCGGGCGAGAACGCGTCGGGCAGCGCGGCCAGCAGCGGCAGGTGGCTCGGGGTCGCCTTGAGGAAGGTCACCGGCTGCTCGGCGAGCGCGGCCGAGGTCAGCGGGTCCTCCTCCAGGGCGGCCAGGTGCACGCAGCCGCCGACCACCAGCGGGGTCCACAGCGCGGTCACCGTCAGGTCGAAGGAGACCGGCGAGTGCACCAGGGCCGCGCCGCCGGCGCTCGGGTAGTCGGCCGCCGTCCAGCCCAGGTAGTCCGCCACCGAGCGGTGCTCGACCAGTACGCCCTTGGGGCGGCCGGTGGAGCCCGAGGTGTAGATGACGTACGCGGGGTGGCGGGGCGTCAGCCGGCCGAGCCGGTCGGCGTCGGTCAGGTCGGTGTCCCGCTGGCCGGACAGCAGGCCG
Source organism: Kitasatospora sp. NPDC002965 (assembly GCF_040611255.1). NCBI lineage: Bacteria > Bacillati > Actinomycetota > Actinomycetes > Kitasatosporales > Streptomycetaceae > Kitasatospora > Kitasatospora sp. NPDC002965. The sequence continues at coordinate 5,873 of NZ_JBEXNT010000095.1, forward strand.
GTCACGTCGGGCCGGTCCAGCTCCCAGACCTCGGGGCCGTCGACGACCGGCAGTCCGGCACCCACCTCCAGGGTGGTGAGCAGCAGGGTCGGTGCCGCGTCCTCCAGGGTGTAGGCGATCCGGTCCTCGGGGTGCGAGGGGTCGACGGGCAGGTACGCCGCACCGGACTTGAGGACCGCGAGCAGCGCCACCACCAGCTCCGCCGAGCGCGGCAGGGCCAGGGCGACCAGCCGCTCCGGGCCGGCGCCGCGCTCGACCAGCAGCCGGGCGAGGCGGTTGGCGCGGGCGTTGAGCTCCGCGTAGGTGAGGGTCTGCCCGGCGACCCGCAGGGCGGGGCGGTCGGGCGTCCGGGCGGCCTGCGCCTCGAACAGCTCGGGGACGGGCACGACGGGCACCGGCCGCTCGCCGCCGCTCCAGTCGTGGAGCAGCAGCTCGTGCTCGACCGGTTCCAGCACGTCGAGCCTGCCGACGGGCCGGTCGGGCGCGGCGACGGCCTGGGTCAGCAGCCGGATCAGCCGGTCGACCAGCCCGCGGGCGGTGGCGCGGTCGTAGAGGTCGACGTCGAACTGCAGGGTGCCGTCCAGTCCGGCCGCCGTGCCGTCCGGGTGGAAGCGCTCGCTGAAGTGCGCGGCGAGGTCGAACTTGGCACCGCTCTGCTCGGTGTCGTACAGCTCGGTGCGCAGGCCGGGCAGCTCGAAGGCCGGCTCGGCGTTGTTGTGCACCGTCAGCAGCACCTGGAACAGCGGGTGCCGGGCGGGCGAGCGGACGGGGTTGAGGGCCTCGACGAGGTGCTCGAACGGCAGGTCCTGGTGGGCGTAGGCGGCCAGGTCGGCCTCCTTGACCCGGTCGACCAGTTCGCGGAACGTCGGGTCGCCCGAGGTGTCGGTCCGCAGGACCAGCGTGTTCAGGAAGAAGCCGACCAGGTCGTCGAGCGCCTCGTCGGTGCGCCCGGCGATCGGTGTGCCGAACGGGATGTCCGATCCCGCGCCGAGGGCGCCGAAGAGGGTGGCGAGACCTGCCTGCAGGACCATGAAGAGGCTCGCCTGCTGCTGCCTGGCCAGGCGGGCCAGGGCGTCGTGCAGCGGGGCGTCGACCCGGAAGTCCAGGCCCTCGCCGCGGTGGCCGGCCACGGCCGGCCGGGGCCGGTCGGTGGGCAGCGCGAGCTCCTCCGGCAGGCCGTCCAGCGCCCGCCGCCAGTGGTCGAGCTGGCCGGCGAGCACGCTGCCCGGCCGGTCGGCGGCGCCGAGCACCCGCTGCTGCCAGAGGGTGTAGTCGGCGTACTGGACCGGCAGGGGTGCGAACCCGGGGGTCCGGCCGGCGCTGCGCGCGGCGTAGGCGGTGGCGAGGTCGCGGGTCAGCGGGGCCATCGACCAGCCGTCGGTGGCGATGTGGTGCAGGGTGAGCAGCAGGACGTGGTCCTGGTCGCCGAGGGCGAACAGGGTGGCCCGCAGCGGGATCTCGGTGGCCAGGTCGAAGGCGTGCGCGGCGGCGGCGCGGGCCGCGCCGGCGAGCCCGTCCTCGTCGGTCCCGAGGACCTCCAGGTCCGGGGCGGCATCGGCGGGCGCCAGCAGGTGCTGGCGCGCGGTGCCGTCGTGGTCGGGGAAGACGGTGCGCAGGCTCTCGTGACGGTCCGTCAGGTCGGCCAGGGCGGCCCGCAGCGCCGCGCGGTCCAGCGGCCCCCGCAGCCGGAAGGAGAGCGGGATGTTGTAGGTGGCGTTCGGTCCCTCCAGCCGGTTGAGGAACCAGAGCCGGCGCTGGGCGAAGGAGAGCGGGACGACCTCCGGGCGCGGGCCGGCCGTCAGCGCGGGGCGGGCCTGTTCGGCGGCGCCGAGCTCCTCGGCCAGGCGGGCGACGGTCGGCGCCGCGAAGAGCGTGCGGATGCCGACCTCCACGCCCAGGACGGTGCGGATGCGCCCGGCCAGCCGGGTGGCGAGCAGGGAGTGGCCGCCGAGGTCGAAGAAGCTGTCGTCGATGCCGACCCTGGGCAGGCCGAGCAGGTCGGCGAACAGGGTGCAGAGCGCCTCCTCCTGCGGGGTGCGGGGCTCCCGGCCGGACACGGCGGTGCCGAAGTCCGGTTCGGGCAGCGCCTTGCGGTCGGTCTTGCCGCTGGGCGTCAGCGGCAGCGCGTCCAGGACCACGACGACGGTCGGCACCATGTAGTCGGGCAGGGCGCCGCCGAGGAAGGCGCGCACCTCCGCCGGGTCGAGGCCGGCGCCGGTGGCGGGGACGGCGTAGCCGACCAGCCGCTTGACGCCGCCGGCGCCCTCGCTGACGACCACGGCGCCCGCCGCGACGCCGGGGTGGCGGGCCAGTGCGGTCTCGATCTCGCCGAGCTCGATCCGGAAGCCGCGCACCTTGACCTGGTGGTCGACCCGGCCGAGGAACTCCAGGTTGCCGTCCGGGCGTCGGCGCACCAGGTCGCCGGTGCGGTACATCCGGCTGCCGGCCGGGCCGTGCGGGTCGGCGACGAAGCGCTCGGCGGTCAGCCCGGGCCGCTGCCAGTAGCCGCGGGCCAGGCCGGATCCGGCGATGTAGAGCTCGCCCGGCACGCCGACCGGGACGGGCCGCAGGCCGGCGTCCAGGACGTGGGTGCGGGTGTTCCAGATCGGGCGGCCGATCGGCGGGGCCTGCGGGGCGGGGCTGAGCGGGTCGCTCATGGTCGCGACGACGGTGGTCTCGGTGGGGCCGTAGACCTGCATCACGGTGCGGCCCGGGGACCAGCGCTCGACCATGTCGGCGGGCAGGGCCTCCCCGCCGACCACGAAGCCGCGCAGGGTGGGCAGGTCGCCGTCGGGCAGCGAGGCCAGCATCGGGGCGACCAGGTCGGTGTGGGTGACACCGTGCCGGCTGATCAGGTCGTACAGCTCCTGGCCGGCGGCCTGCTGGTCCGGTCCGGGCACCACCAGGGCGGCGCCCGAGGAGAGCGTCATCACGATGTCGGCCATCGACACGTCGAAGCTGATCGAGACGACCAGCAGGAAGCGGCTTCCGGGGCCGAGCCCGAGCCGGTCGACGTGGGTGCCGGCCACCGAGGCGATGCCGCGGTGGGTGACCACCACGCCCTTGGGGCGGCCCGTGGAGCCGGAGGTGTAGATGACGTAGCCGGGCCGGTCGAGGGTGAGCGGCGCGGTGCGGTCCGCGTCGGTCGGGTCGACGGCCGGCTGCGACCGGTCCTCCTCCGGGTGGTCGAGGACGATCACCGGGCGGTCCACGGCGGGCAGCCGGTCGGCGACGGCCGCGGTGGTGAGCACCAGCGCCGGGTCTCCGTCGGCCAGCATGTACGCGATGCGGTCGGCCGGGTAGCCGGGGTCGATCGGCAGGTAGGCGGCGCCGGCCTTGGCCACGCCGAGCAGTCCCACGACCATCTCGACCGAGCGGGGCACGGCGAGCGCGACGAACTGCTCGGGGCCGACGCCGAGGCCGATCAGGTGGTGGGCGAGCCGGTTGGCCCGTTCGTTGAGCTCGCGGTACGAGACCACGGTGTCGCCGAAGACCACGGCGTCGCCGTCGGGGGTGCGGGCCGCCTGGGCCTCGAACAGCTCCGGCAGGGTCGCGGCCGGGACCTCGCGGGCGGTGTCGTTCCAGCCGTGCAGCAGCAGCCGCCGCTCGTCGGTGCCGAGGATCTCCAGCTCGCCGATGCGGCGGCCGGGGTCGGCGACCGCGCTCTCCAGCAGGCGCAGCAGGTGTCCGGCGAACCGCTCGGCGGTCCCGCGGTCGAACAGGTCGGCGCTGTACTCGACGACGCCCTCGATCCCGGCCGGCAGGCCGTCCGTGCCGCGCCGCTCGACCAGGTCGAGTGCGAGGTCGAACTTGGCCAGCCCGAGCGGGACGATCTCGGCGCGACCGGTCAGCCCCGGCAGGTCGAGTTCGGCGGTGAGGCTCTCCTGGAAGGCCAGCATCACCTGGAACAGCGGGTGGCGGGCCAGCGACCGGGCCGGGTTGACCAGCTCGACCAGCCGCTCGAACGGCAGGTCCGGGTGGGCGTACGCGGCGAGGTCGTGGGTGCGGACGCGGTCCAGCAGCTCGGTGAAGGCCGGGTCGCCGGAGGTGTCGGTGCGCAGCACCAGGGTGTTGACGAAGAAGCCGACCAGCTCGTCGAGTTCGTCGTCGGTGCGGGCCGCGATCGGGCTGCCGATCGGGATGTCCTCGCCGGCTCCGAGCCGGGTGAGCAGGGTGGCCAGCGCGGTCTGGAGCAGCATGAACACGGTGGCGCCGTTCTCCCGGGCCACCTCCTGGATCCGGCGGTGGAGCCCGGCGTCGATGCGCAGCGGGACGGTGCCGCCGCGGTAGCCGGCGACCGCCGGGCGCGGCCGGTCGGTGGGCAGGTCGAGCTGGTCGGGCAGGCCGTCCAGCGCGGTGCGCCAGAAGCCGAGCTGCTGGGAGAACGGGCTCTGCTCGTCCTCCTCGGAGCCGAGCACCTCGCGCTGCCAGAGCGTGTAGTCGCCGTACTGGACGGGCAGTTCGTCCCACTGCGGGGCGGAGCCCGCCGTCCGGGCCGCGTAGGCGCGGGAGAGGTCGCGGGTGAGCGGGGTGGTGGACGGGCCGTCGGCGGCGATGTGGTGCAGGACCAGCAGCAGCACGTGTTCCCGCTCGCCCAGGGCGTGCAGGTGGGCGCGCAGCGGGATCTCGGTGGCGAGGTCGAAGCCGCCGGTGGAGGCGGCGTGCAGGTCGCCGGCGAGGGTCTCGCGGGTCGACGCCCGCTCGTGCAGCCGGGGGCGGGCCTCCTGCGGGTCGAGGACCCGCTGGTACGGCTCGCCGTCGAACTCCGGGAAGAGGGTGCGCAGGGCCTGGTGGCGCCCGGTCACGTCGGCGAGCGCCGCTTCGAGCGCGGCCCGGTCGAGCGGCCCGTCGAGGTGCAGCGCGATCGGGATGTTGTACAGCGGCGAGCCGCCCTCGAAGCGGTTGAGGAACCAGAGGCGGCCCTGCTGGTAGGAGAGCGGCAGCCGCTCGGGTCGCTCGTGGCGGCGCAGTGCGGGGCGGGCGCCGGCGGCGCCGGCGAGCCGTTCGGCGAGGCCGGCCACGGTCGGTGCCTCGAACAGGTGGCGGATCTTCAGCTCGGCGTCGAACAGCGCCCGGATCCGGCTGATCAGGCGGATGGCGAGCAGGGAGTGGCCGCCGAGGGCGAAGAAGCTCTCCTCCAGCGGCACCGAGGGCAGGCCGAGCACCTCGGCGAACAGGCCGGCGATCAGCTCCTCCTGGACGGTGCGCGCCGCGCGGCCGGCCCGGGCGCCCTGCTCGTCCTCGTAGGCGGGGGCGGGCAGGGCCTTGCGGTCGAGCTTGCCGTTGGGCGTGAGCGGCAGCCGGTCGAGCAGCAGGACGGCGCCGGGCACCATGTAGTCGGGCAGCTCGGTCGCGGCGTGCCGGCGCAGCTCGGCCGGGTCGGGGCCGGTGGCGTCCGGGGTGTCGGCCGCGGCGGGCACCACGTAGCCGACGAGCCGCTTGTCGCCGGGCTGGTCCTCGCGGACCAGGACGGCGGCCTGCGCCACGCGCGGGTGGGCGGCGAGCACGGACTCGATCTCGCCGAGCTCGATCCGGAAGCCGCGCAGCTTGACCTGCTGGTCGACCCGGCCGAGGTAGTCGAGGTGGCCGTCGGCCGTCCAGCGGGCGAGGTCGCCGGTGCGGTACATCCGGCTGCCGGGCGGGCCGTACGGGTCGGCGGTGAAGCGCTCGGCGGTCAGTCCGGGGCGGCCGAGGTAGCCGCGGGCCAGGCCGTCGCCGGCGATGTACAGCTCGCCGGGGACGCCGGGGGCGGTGAGGGCGAGGTTGCCGTCGAGGAGGCGGATGCGGGTGTTGTGGACGGGCCGGCCGATGACGGGTGCGCCGGGGCGCCCGTCCAGTGCCGCCGAGGTGGACCAGATGGTGGTCTCGGTGGGGCCGTACATGTTGCTGACGCCGGCGGACAGTTCGCGCAGCCGGGCGGCCAGGGCTGGCGGCACGGCCTCGCCGCCGACGAGGACCCGTACCCCGGCGAGTGCCTGCGGGTGGGTGGCGATCAGCGCCTGCCAGAGCGAGGGGGTGGCCTGGGCCACGCGGACCCGCTCGGTCGCGATCAGTGCGGCGAGCGCGGCCGGGTCCTGGACGGTCTCCTTGGCGGCGACCACCAGCCCCGCGCCGGCCAGCAGCGGCAGGTACATCTCCAGTGCGGCGATGTCGAAGGCGACGGTGGTGACGCCGAGCAGGCGGTCGTCGGCGGTCATCGGGAACTGCTCGCCCATCGCGGCCAGGAAGTTGCCGAGCGCGGAACGGGGCACGACGACGCCCTTGGGGCGGCCGGTGGATCCGGAGGTGTAGATCACGTACGCCGGGGTGGCGGGGTCCACGGTGATGCCCGGGGACGTCGTGGGCAGGTCGGCGAGCCGGTCCTCGCGGTCGAGGAGCAGCCGGGGCACGACGCCGTCGACGGGGGTGTCGGAGGTGGTGACGACCAGGGCGGGGGCCGCGTCCCGGAGCATGTAGGTGATCCGCTCGGCCGGGTAGTCCACGTCCAGCGGCAGGTAGCCGGCGCCGGTCTTGAGGACGGCGAGCAGCGCGGTGACCAGGTCCGCGGTCCGCGGCAGGGCCAGCGCGACGAACTGCTCGGGCCGCACGCCCTCGGCGATCAGCAGGTGGGCGAGCCGGTTGGCGCGCTCGTCGAGCTCCCGGTACGTCAGCCGCTCGGTGCCGGCGACGACCGCGAGCGCGTCCGGGGTGGCCCGGGCGACGGCCTCGAACTGCTCGGTCAGGCTCTGCGCGGGCAGGGCGCGGCCGGTGTCGTTCCAGCCGTGCAGCAGCCGGTCCCGCTCGTCGTCACCGAGGACGTCGAGGCCGCCGAGGCGGCTGCCGGGGTCGGCGACGACGGCCTCCAGCAGCCGGCGCAGCCTGGTGAGCAGCAGTTCGACGCTCGACCGGTCGTAGAGGTCGAGGCTGTACTCGGCGACGCCGGTGATGCCGCCGCCGGGCCGCTCCTCGCAGTACAGCGAGAGGTCGAACTTGGCGGCGTCGAGGGCGACCTCGACCGGCTCGGTGCTGAGGCCGGTCAGTCCGTGGTCGGCGTCGGGCGTGTTCTGCAGGGCCAGGAAGACCTGGAAGAGCGCGTGGCGGGCGAGCGAGCGGGTCGGGTTGAGCGCCTCCACCAGCCGTTCGAACGGCACGTCCTGGTTGCCGTAGGCGGCGAGGTCGGTGTCGCGGACGCGGCGCAGCAGCTCGGTGAAGGCCGGGTCGCCGGAGGTGTCGGTGCGCAGCACCAGGTTGTTGATGAAGAGACCGACCAGGCCGTCCAGGGCCTCGTCGGTGCGGCCGGCGACGGGGCTGCCGATCGGGATGTCGGTGCCGGCGCCGAGCTTGCCGAGCAGGGTCGCGAGGGCGGCCTGCAGCACCATGAACAGGGTGGCCTGCTCGGAGCGGGCGAGTGCCAGCAGCCCGCGGTGCAGCTCGGCGTCCAGCTCGAAGGGGACGCTCTCGCCGCGGTAGCTCGCCCGGGCCGGCCGGGGCCGGTCGGTGGGCAGTTCGAGCTGGTCCGGCAGCGCGGCCAGCGCCTGGCGCCAGTGGTCGAGCTGGCGGGCGTACGGGCTGTCCGCCTCGTCCTCGGAGCCGAGCGCCTCACGCTGCCAGAGCGCGAAGTCGACGTACTGCGCGGGAAGTTCGTCCCAGCGCGGGACGTCGCCGACGGTCCGCGCGGCGTAGGCGCGGGCCAGGTCGTGGCGCAGCGGCGCGATCGACCAGCCGTCGGCGGCGATGTGGTGCAGCACCAGCAGGAGGACGTGCTCCTGCTCACCGAGCTCGAACAGCTCGGCGCGCAGCGGGGGTTCGGCGGCGAGGTCGAACGGGCGGGCCGCCGAGGCGGTCAGGGCGGCCGCGAGGCCCGCGGCCGGGACCGGCGTGACCGGCAGCCCGGGGGCGGCCTCGGGCAGCACCAGCTGGTAGGGCTCGCCGTCCCGGGCCGGGAAGAGGGTGCGCAGCGCCTCGTGCCGGGCGGTGACGTCGGCCAGCGCCGCGGTGAGTGCCGCCCGGTCCAACGGGCCGCCCAGGCGCAGGGCGACCGGGATGTGTCCGGCGGCCGGGTTCTCGTCCATCCGGCTGAGGAACCAGAGCCGCTGCTGGCCGTAGGAGAGCGGCGGGTGCGCGGGCCGCGGGCGACGGCCCAGCGGGGCCCGGGCGGTGGCCGCGCCGTCCAGTTGCAGCGCCAGGGCCTCGGGCGTGGGCGCGTCGAACAGCGCGCGGACGCCGAGCTCGGCACCGAAGGCGGTGCGGATCCGGCTGACCAGGCGGGTGGCGAGCAGCGAGTGGCCGCCGAGGGCGAAGAAGTCGTCCTGCACGCCGACCCGGTCGACACCGAGCACCTCGGCGAACAGGTCGCAGAGCAGTTCCTCGGGCAGGCCCCGGGCGGCCCGGCCGGGGCCTGCACCGGCCTCGGCGGCGGGCGCCGGCAGCGCCTTGCGGTCCAGCTTGCCGTTCGGGTTGAGCGGGAACGCCTCCAGCACCACGACGGCGGACGGCACCAGGTGGGCCGGCAGCCGCTGCGCCAGGACGCGCCGCACCTCGTCGGGCCCGGCGGTGCCGGTCACGTAGCCGACCAGGCGGCGGTCGCCGGGGCGGTCCTCGCGGACCGTGGCGACGGCCTGGGCGACGCCGTCGACCCCGGCCAGTTCGGCCTCGATCTCGCCGAGTTCGATCCGGAAGCCGCGGATCTTCACCTGGTGGTCGAGCCGGCCGAGGTACTCGACCTGGCCGTCGGCCGTCCAGCGGGCGAGGTCGCCGGTGCGGTACATCCGGGTGCCCGGGGCGCCGTGCGGGTCGGCGACGAACCGCTCGGCGGTCAGCGCGGGGCGGCCCAGGTAGCCGCGGGCCACTCCGTCGCCGGCGATGTACAGCTCGCCGGCGACACCGGCCGGCACCGGGCGGAGCCCGGCGTCCAGCACGTAGACCCGGGTGCGGCGCAGCGGCCGGCCGATCGGCGGGGCGGCGTCCACCGCGCCGGTGCCGTACCAGGCGGTGGCGTAGACGGTGGCCTCGGTGGGGCCGTAGATGTTGGCCAGCCGGTCGGCGCCGAGGGCCGCCGCGATGTCGGTGGCGGCCTGGGCGGGCAGGCCCTCGCCCGCCAGGACGACGGTGCCGGCCCTGGCGTCCAGGTCACCCTGGGCGACCAGCTGGGCGAGCGCGGAGGGTACGCCGCTGATCAGCGTGGCGGGGCGGCCGCCGCGGTCGGCGAGCGCGAGGAGGTCGGGCAGCACCTCGACGGTGCCGCCGGAGAGCAGCGGTCCGAACAGCTCGAACACCGAGACGTCGAAGTTGAGCGAGGTGGTGAGCAGCACGTGCGCGAGGCGTTCCGGTCCGAACTCCTCGCGCGCCCAGGCCGCCAGGTTGGCGACCGAGGCGTGCTGGACCACCACGCCCTTGGGGCGGCCGGTGGAGCCCGAGGTGTAGATGGCGTACGCCGGGTGCTCGGGCCGCAGCGGCACCTGCGGGTCGGTGTCGGGGCGGGCGGCGGCGAGGCCGGGCTCGTCGAGGAGCAGCGCGGGCACCCCCGTGTCGGGCAGGTCGACTCCCCCGACGGTCAGCACGAGGGCGGGCCGGGCGTCCCGGAGCAGGTAGTCGATGCGCTCGACCGGGTACTTGGGGTCGACCGGCAGGTAGCCGGCGCCGGCCTTGAGGACGGCCAGCAGGGCGACCACCGCGCGCTCGTCCCGGGGCAGGGCGAGGGCCACGAACTGCTCGGGCCCGACGCCGCGGTCGATCAGCTCGTGGGCGAGCCGGTTGGCCCGGGCGTCGAGCTCGGCGTAGGTGAGCCGGCGGTCGCCCGCCAGGACGGCGAGGTGGTCGGGCGTCTCGGCCGCCTGGGCCCGGAACAGCGCGGGCAGCGTCCGGTGGACCACCGGCGCGTCGGTGTCGTTCCAGGTCTCCAGCACCCGGTGGCGCTCGGTCGCGGAGAGCACCGAGACCTCGGTGGTCCGCTGCTCCGGGTCGTCGGCCAGCGCGGTCAGCAGCCGGACCAGCCGCTCGCCGAGCCGGACGGCCTCGGCGGGGCTGAAGCTGTGGGTCTGGTGGCTCAGCCGCAGCCGCAGCCGCTCGCCGGGGTGGACGAGCAGGGCCAGCGGGTAGTGCACGGCGTAGCGGCTGTCCACGGCGGCGCCGGTGCGGTCCCCGGGGAAGCTCTCGAAGACCGTCAGGGTGTCGAACAGCTCCCCGTGGCCGACCAGTTGCTGGATCTCGGCCAGCCCGGTGTACTGGTGGGCGGCCATCGCGGCCTGCTGCTCCTGGAGCCCGGCCAGCAGCGCGGACAGGGTCTGCCCGGGTGCGATCCGGACGCGGACCGGCACGGTGTTGATGAACAGGCCCACCATGCCCTCGATGCCGGGCAGTTCGGGCGCCCGGCCCGACACGGTGGCGCCGAACACCACGTCGTCGCGGCCGGTGAGCCGGGCCAGCAGCAGCGCCCAGGCGCCCTGGACCGCGGTGTTGAGGGTCAGCCCGCGGGCGCGCAGCACGCCGTCGAGCCGGTCGGTGAGCGCGGCGGACAGCTCCACCCAGTGGTCGCAGGGCAGTTCGTCGGCGATGCGGGCGCCGGCGGCGCCCGGGGCGAGCAGGACGGGCTCCTCCAGCCCGTCGAGCAGGGTGCGCCAGGCCTCCCGGGACGCTTCCTGGTCGCGTCCGGCGAGCAGGGCCAGGTAGTCGCGGTAGGGGGTGACCGGGCCCGGCTCGGCGCCGGCGAGCAGCGCGGACAGCTCGTCCAGCAGTACCGGCAGCGACCAGCCGTCGACCAGGATGTGGTGGAAGGTCAGGGCGGCGCGGCGGCCGCGCGGGCCGAGCTCGGCGACGGCGATCCGCACCAGCGGCGGCGTGGAGAGGTCGAATCCGCGCCGGCGCTCGGCGTCGAACAGCTCGGCGGCCTTGCGCGGTGCGTTCGGGCCGACGTACTCGACGACGGTGAACTCCGGATCGGCGCCGGCCGGGACGAACTGGACGGGCGGCTCCAGGTCGTCGTGGGCGAAGCCGGCCCGGAGGTTGGGGTGGCGGTCCAGCAGCCGGCCGACCGCGGTCCGCAGCGCCTCGGGCTCGGCGTCCAGCTCGAAGACCAGCTGGACCGCGTAGACGTCCAGGGCGCCCTTGGAGTACTCGGCGTGGAACAGCAGGCCCTGCTGGAGGGGGGAGAGCGGCCAGAACTCGACGGCGTCGGGCTGGACGGCGCGCAGCCGGGCCAGCTGGGCGGCGGGCGGCTCGGGCAGGGCGGGCAGCGCGAGGGCGGCCTCCTCGGCCGGCTCCCCGGCGAGGGCGGCGAGGGCCGCGACGGTGCGGTGGGTGAACACGTCGTGCTGGGTGAGCGCGAACCCGGCCCGGCGGGCCCGGCTGACCAGCTGGATGGCGCGGATCGAGTCGCCGCCGAGGTCGAAGAAGTTCTCCTCGACCGAGAGTTCCGGCAGGCCGAGCAGCTCGGCGGCCAGGTCGTGCAGGATCAGCTCGGTGGGCGTGCGCGGAGCGGCCCGGACGGTGTCCGGCGCGGCGGCGGGCGCCGGCAGGGCCTTGCGGTCCAGCTTGCCGTTCGGCGTCAGGGGGAAGGCGTCGAGCAGCACGAACGCGCTCGGCACCATGTACTCGGGCAGGGCTGCGGCGGCGGCCTCGCGCACCGCGGCGACGTCGACGACGCCGTCGGGCTCCGGCACCAGGTAGGCCACCAGCCGCCTGCTGCCGGGCCGGTCCTCCCGGGCCAGCACGGCGCACGCGCCGACGCCGGGCCGGGCGTCCAGCACCGCCTCGATCTCGCCCAGTTCGATCCGCAGGCCGCGGATCTTCACCTGGTGGTCGGCGCGGCCCGCGTACACCACCGCGCCGTCCTCGCGCCAGCGGGCGAGGTCGCCGGTGCGGTACATCCGGGTGCCGGGCGGCCCGTAGGGGTCGGCGACGAAGCGCTCGGCGGTCAGTCCGGGGCGGCCGAGGTAGCCGCGGGCCAGCTGGACGCCGGAGAGGTAGAGCTCACCGGTCTCGCCGATCGCGGCCGGCCGCAGCTCGGCGTCGAGCACGTGCACCCGGGTGTTCCAGACCGGCCGGCCGATCGGCACGGAGAGCTCGCCCGGCTCGGGGACGCACTCCCAGAAGGTGACGTCGACGGACGCCTCGGTCGGCCCGTAGAGGTTGTGCAGCGGTACGCCGGGCAGCAGGGTCCGGAAGCGGGCCGCGAGTTCGACCGGCAGCGCCTCGCCGCTGGCGATCACGCGGCGCAGCCCGGCGCAGCCGGCGGCGGCGGGCTCGTCGACGAAGGCCTGGAGCATCGACGGGACGAAGTGCACGGTGGTGATCCGGCGTTCGCGGATCAGCTCGGCCAGGTAGGCCGGGTCGCGGTGTCCGTCCGGGCGGGCGACCACCAGCACGGCGCCGGTGATCAGCGGCCAGAAGAACTCCCAGACCGACACGTCGAAGCCGGACGGGGTCTTCTGGAGCACCCGGTCGTCCTCGGTCAGGCCGTACGCGGCCTGCATCCAGTGGAGCCGGTTGACGATGCCCTCGTGCGGGACGACGACGCCCTTGGGGCGGCCGGTGGAGCCGGAGGTGTAGATGACGTACGCGGCGTCGGCCGGGCTCGGGGCACCCGGGCCGCCGTGCGCCCCGACCGGTGCTCCGGTGGACGCCCCGTCGGGAGTCCCGTCGGTCTCCGGGAGCTCGTCCAGGACGAGGGTCGGGACGCCCGCCCCGGCCGGGTGGCCCACGGTGCTGTGGCTGAGCAGCAGCACCGGCGCCGCGTCGTCGAGCAGGTAGGCGATCCGGTCGGCCGGGTAGTCGGGGTCGACCGGCAGGTAGGCGGCGCCGGTCCTGAGCACCGCCAGCAGGGCGACCACCAGCTCCACCGAGCGCGGCACGGTGAGCGCCACCAGCCGGTCCGGGCCGGCCCCGTGCAGCCGCAGACGGGCGGCCAGCCGCTCGGCTCTGGTGTCGAGTTCGGCGTAGCTGAGCTCGGTGTCCTCGAAGATCAGCGCGGTGCGGTCCGGCGTACGGGCCGCCTGGTCGGCGAGCAGCCCGGTCAGGGTCGCCGACGTGCCGGGCAGCTCCTGCGCGGTGTCGTTCCAGTCGGCTGGGGCGATCCGGCGCCCGGCCGTGTGCTGCCCAGTCATGTCTTCCCCTCGGAGGTGGCATCGTGCTCGGTGACGCGTCGTTGAGCGGTGGCGCTCGCGGTGCGGGGTGCGCCGGCCCCGGTGGTCAGCTCTGTGCGGACCGGAAGCTGCGTTCGGTGCGGGTGCGGAGCCGGTAGGGGGTGGTGGCGTCGACGAAGGTGCGGGCCGGCGCCTCCGGCGGACCGCCGCGCTCCCCCGCCCATTCGGCGGTCTGCGACGGGTCCATCGGGACCGGTGGGTGCCCGGGCAGTTCGACGCAGTCCGCGCCGAGGTTGGCCCGGGTGGTGAGGGCCCACAGCAGTTCCTCGGCGCTGCGGATCCGGACGTCGTCGTCGGTGAAGAGCACCGTCTTGACGAACGGGTGCCGGCGCACGACCTCCTCGGCCAGTGCGGCCAGGGCCCGGTCCCCCTCGGCGGACTCCTTGCGGACGGCGACGGCGAGCAGGAGCATGCCGCCCCCCGCGGGTGAGAAGTGCAGGTCGTGCACGTGCAGCGCGGGCGCGGACGGCAGCGACAGGGCCACCGAGAGCGCACCGGCGGCGCCCAGGATGTGCGACTGCTCGCGGCCGGGCCCGATCACGGCCTGGTAGAGCGGGTCGCGCCGGGTGGTGACACCGGTGACGGTGAGCACCGGCAGCCCGCTCCTGGCCCGCCCGTCGTAGCCGAGGAACTCCGGGAGCGAGCCGTCCGGCGGGGAGCCCGGCAGGGCTTCGTCGGCCAGCGTGCCGTCCAGGAACCCCTCCAGCACGATCTCGCTCTCCGCGAGCGCGGTCGCACCGGGCTGGGTGAGTGCGGGGACGAGCCCGACCGGCGCCCCGGCCAGGCCGCCGGCCACCGTCAGCTTGTCCGAACCTGTCGGCAGGAAGCGGGAGTTGATCGCCGAAGCGATCATCGCGGCGGGCGGCACCCCGATGTTGACGGTGACCGGGAGGCGTTCGCCGCGCGCCACCGCCTCCTGGTGGAGCTGCCCGAGCCGCCGGCCGGGCACCATCCAGACGGTCAGCCGGTCCCGGCCGATCACCAGCATCCGGTGCGCGGAGAGCGCGCTGCCCCCGGTGGCGGCGTCGCCCGCGTGCACGAGCGCGGCGGTCAGGTACGGCCCGGCGTCCCGGGGGGTGGCGGTGAGCACCGGCAGCTCCCGCAGGTCCACCTCCCCCGCCACCACCTGCTGGCAGGGCGCGGCGTCCGTCCGCACCGGCGGGAGGCCCGCCGCCACCAGGGCGGCGGCGCTCCGCGGCGTGGTGTGCCGGGGCAGACCGGGCAGCCAGCCGCGCACCCGGTCCTCGTCGCCGTACAGCCCGAGCAGCACCGGCGGGACCGGGCGGCCGGACGGCACCGGACGGGCGGGCGGGTCCGTCGCGTCGGCCGGGCCGGCCGCGTCGGGCAGCACCCCGGTGTACAGCACCGCCGGTTCGGGCCGGGCCAGGCCGACCGCCGGCACGCCGGAGTACCGCTCGGCGAAGTCGGCGGCGACCGCCTCGCGGGCGATCGGCTCGTCCCGGCCGAGCACCGGCAGCCCGGCCAGCGCGGCCCGCAGCGAGAGCCCGGCGGTCACGGTCTCCGCCGCGGGGTGGGGGTAGATGGTCACCACGTCGCCACGGCTCCTTCGCCCAGCTCGCCGAACCAGCCGTCCAGGTCGGGGTGGCGCAGCAGGCCGGTGCCGATCAGCAGGCCCCGGTACCCGGCGGCCAGCAGCCCCCTGGCGTCCTGCGGCGTCTCGATGCCGCTGGCGCTGACGGGCACCCTGGTCCCGGTGGCCAGGACGTCGGGCAGCAGGCGCAGGCTGCGGCCGAGGTCGGGCGCGTCCTGTTCCTTCTGCCGGATGTCCTTGTTGTTGACGGCCACCACGCAGGACTCGCCGTGCACCACCGTCGCCAGCTCGCGTTCGTCCGTGACCTCGACGAACGGGGTCAGCCCGTGGGCCAGGGCGGACTCGATCAGCCCGGGCAGCACCCCGCGCGGCAGCACCGTGGCGGTGAGCAGGACGGCCGCCGCACCGGCCGCGCGGGCCGCCGCGAGCTGCCGGTCCTTGGTGAAGAAGTCCTTGACCAGGACCGGCAGTTCGGTGGCGGCGACGACCTCGTCCAGCAGCGCCGGGGTACCGCCGAACCAGGAGCCGGTGACCACCGAGAGCGCGGGCGCGCCCAGCCGGGTGTACCGGTCCACGATCTCCCGCACCGGCCGGCCGCGGAACAGGTCCTCGCCGTGGGCGCTGCGGGCCTTGAGCTCCATGACGACCGGCAGCCGGGCGGCCAGCAGCGCCGCCGGGAAAGCCCCGGCGGCGGGCTGCCAGGCCGACCTGATCCGCTCGACCCGCTGCGTGTCGAAGGCGCCGCCCGGACCGCGCGCGGCGCTGTCCACGTCGATGCCGTCGAAGCCGGGGCGGCTCCGGACGGTCCGGTACGCGGCGGAGTTGACCGCGCTGATCCCGCCGGCCAGCATGAACGGCTTGGTCAGCCGCCCGAGCACCGCCTCGACGGCGTCCGCGTCCAGCGGCACACCGGTGCTGCCGATCCGGCCGTCGGCGCCCACCGAGTCGAACAGGAAGACGTCCACGCCCGCCTGCTCGTAGGCCCCGATCAGCGGCTTCTCCAGCACCCGGCCGTCCCGGACGTGGAGCACCTTCAGCAGCTCGACGCCGGGCAGCTCCGCGCGGATCGCCGCCACCTGGGCGGGTGTCGCGTAGCCGTGCAACTGCACCCGCGACACCCCCGAGGCGGTGACCGCTTCGCGCAGTGCCGCCGGGTCGGCGAGCAGGGTCACCAGGACCGGGGCCGGCCCGCCGGCCGAGCGCGCGCACTCGGCCAGTCGGACCAGCTCCGGCAGGTCGAGGTCCGCGGGCCCGTCCGGCACGCCGTACCAGAGCCCGACCAGATCGACCGGGGCTCCGGCGAGCAGCCGCAGCTGGTCCTCACCGGTGACCCCGCACACCTTCAGCCGCACGGTTCGTTCAGCTCCCCGTGGCCTGGGTACCGGTGGAGCCCGACCCGAACTGCTCCGGCAGCCGGGCCAGCGAGCGCGCGACGAGCTCCTGGTCGAAGCCCTCGTCGACGAGCTCGCCGCCCAGGTACTTCTCGTAGGCGGAGAGGTCGAAGTGTCCGTGGCCGGAGAGTCCGAACAGGATGGCCTCGGAGCGGCCCTCCTCCTTGAGCCGCAGTGCCTCGTCGATGGCCACCCGGATGGCGTGGGTGGACTCGGGCGCGGGCACGATGCCCTCGGTCCGGGCGAAGGTCACGCCGGCCTCGAAGCAGCTGGTCTGCGGGACGGCGCGCGCCTCCAGCAGGCCGTCCTCCAGCGCCTGGCTGACCAGCGGCGCGATGCCGTGGTAGCGCAGGCCGCCGGCGTGGATCGCGGGCGGCACGAAGGAGTGGCCGAGGGTGTGCATCTTCAGCAGCGGGGTCAGGCCGGTGGTGTCGCCGAAGTCGTAGGCGACACGGCCCTGGGTGAGGCTCGGGCAGGCGGACGGCTCCGCGGCGATCACCCGCACCCGGCGCCCGCCGCGCAGCTGCTCGCCGAGGAACGGGAAGGCCAGGCCGGCCAGGTTGCTGCCGCCGCCGGCCGCTCCGATGATGATGTCCGGGTAGTCGTCGGCCATCTCCAGCTGGAGCAGCGCCTCCTTGCCGATCACCGTCTGGTGCAGCGCGACGTGGTTGAGCACGCTGCCGCCCGCGTAGTTGGTGAACGGGTCGTTCATCGCGACCTCGATCGCCTCGGACGTCGCGATGCCGAGGCTTCCCGGGCAGTCCGGGTCGTCCGCCAGGATGCCGCGCCCGGCGGCGGTCTCGGTCGACGGGCTGGGCACGCAGGTCGCGCCGTACGCGTGCATCAGCGCGCGGCGGTAGGGCTTCTGGTGGTAGCTGACCTTCACCATGAAGACCTTGACCTCCAGACCGAAGAAGGCCCCGGCGAGGGAGAGCGAGGAGCCCCACTGCCCGGCCCCGGTCTCGGTGGCGAGCCGGCGGATGCCGGCCTCCTTGTTGTAGAAGGCCTGCGCGATACCGGTGTTGGGCTTGTGGCTGCCGGCCGGGCTGCCGCCCTCGTACTTGTAGTAGATCCGCGCGGGGGTGTCGAGCAGCTTCTCCAGGCGGCGGGCCCGGAACAGCGGCGCCGGCCGCCACTGGGCGTAGATCTGCCGGACCACGGACGGGATCTCGATGTCCCGCTCCAGGGTGAGCTCCTGCTCGGCCAGCTCCTTCGGCATGATCCCGACCAGGTCCTCGACCGTCGCGGGCTGCCCCGTGCCCGGATGCAGCGGGGGCGAGAGCACGGGCAGGTCGGCGGCCAGGTTGTACCAGGACGTCGGGATCTGCGAATCGGCCAGCTGGTACTTGATGGTGTCCACGGTGTCGGCCTCCGGGCCTGGTGGTGGGTCGCGGGGAAGGGGTGTCAGGTGGTGCGGCGGGCGGCCGCGTCGGCCACCAGCGAACCGGCGGTGAACCGCCGGGATTCCGGCCCGGCGAACAGACCGGGGTGCTCACGGCGCATCCCGGTCAGCACCAGGTCGTACGGCAGGTCGTCGAACTCGCCGTGCTCGTGCAGGAATTCCATCTGCCGGGCGCCGTGCTCGTCGAAGGGGTGGTGCACGCTGTCGGCCGTCCCGTCGAACTCCAGCGGCTTCATCCCGTAGAGACGGCAGAGCAGCTTGTTGAAGACCGGGGTGGCCCGCACCCAGCGCCCGTCCAGCTGGACGGAGGTGAGCGCGTGGTAGTAGAAGACGTCGCCTCCGACGTACTCCTTGATCCGCTCGGACGCCAGGTGGTTGCGCACGTCGGTGAGCACCAGGCGGCCGGGGACGCCGACCGAGCGGAGCGCCGCCAGGTACACCAGCGACTTGTGGATGCACATGCCGCGCTTCGCCCTCAGCGTCCCGCTGGCGGTCAGTGCCTCGCGGGTGAACTCCGCGCCGTAGATCTCGTAGTTGATCCGGTCCCGCACGGCGTAGTACAGCCGCACCGCGCGGTCGCGGTCGTCCGTACCGCCGTCCGGCAGCACCTCGGCGACGAAGGCGCTCACCTCCGGCGCGGTGTGGTCGATGAAGTCGGTCGCCGCCAGGGTGGCGGACACGTCACTCGACATGGGGAGGACTCCGTACTCTGGGAAGGGGGCGCTCACAGGCCGAGCATGGTGGCGATCCGGACCCGCTGGACCTCGGAGGTGCCGGAGTAGATCGTCCCGGCGACGGCGTTGCGCAGTTCCTGCTCGACGCCGTACTCGGCCATGTAGCCGTTGCCCCCGAAGATCTGCACGGCGTTCAGGGCGGACGCCACGTTCGCCTCGCTGACCACCAGCTTGGCGGAGGCCAGGTCGACGGTGATGTCCCGGCCGGCGAGGAGGGCCTCGGCGGTGTCGTAGAGCCACCGCCGCGAGGTCTCGACGCCGATCCGCATCTCCACGATCCGGCCGGCCACCAGCTGGAACGACCCGATCGGCTGCCCGAACGCGGTCCGCTCCTTGGCGTAGGCGATGCACTGCTCCAGCCGGCGCTGCATCTCGCCGACGGTGACGGCGAAGGAGCAGAGGATCTCCCACTTCATCACGTGGTCGAGCACCAGGAACCCGGTGCCCGGCCGGCCGATCACGTTGGCCTTCGGCACCCGGCAGTCGTCGAAGAACAGCTCCGACATCGGGGACGCCTTGAGGCCCATCTTCTCGATCGGGTTGCCGACGGTCAGCCCGGGGGTGTCACGCTCCACCAGGAAGGTGGTCACCCCGAGCGGACCGGCGGTCGGATCGGTCTTGGCGTAGACCGCGATCACATCCGCCACCGGTCCGTTGCTGACGAAGGTCTTGCTCCCGTTCAGCACGTACGCGTCGCCGTCGGCCACGGCACTGGTACGCATCGCCAGCGCGTCCGAGCCACCGCCGGGTTCACTGATCGCGTGGGCTCCGATGAGGCTGCCCCCAGCCACCCCGGTCAGGTACCGCTCCTTCTGGGCGGCCGTGCCGAAGCGCTGCAGCGGGACTCCGACGCTCACCATGCTGGTGGTGACGGAGAAGTTGAGCCCGCCGTTGCGGCAGCCGTGGCCGAGTCCCTCCAGGACGTACATGGTGGTCAGCAGGTCCTGGCCGAGCCCTCCGTACTCGGGCTCGAACGGCAGCCCGAGCAGGCCCGAGTCGACCACGGCCTGCCAGGGTCCGCGCGGGAACCGCGCGGCCTTGTCGTGGGCCAGGTAGTCGTCGCCGAACTTCTCGAACCACGGTGTCAGGCCGTCGCGCAACTCGCGCCGATCGGCGGACCATTCGATCATCGCTTCATTCCCCGGTCGGTGGTCGGTGGCGCGGGCGGGATCAGTAGTGGGAGGACGAGGCGCCGGTGAGGTCGTGGACCTCGTCGCCGCGCAGCGCCGGGGTGAAGACGCACACCAGGCGCAGGTCCTCCTCCGGCCAGGCGATCAGCCAGTGCGCGTCGTGCTGGTCCAGCGCGTAGAGCGTGCCGGGCTCGATGACGTGGCTGTTGCCCGCCATGTCGACGACCTCGCCGCGGCCGGAGATGCAGTAGCAGGCCTCCAGGTGCCGCTTGTACTCCAGCAGCGACTTGGTGCCGGCCGCCACGACCGTGTCGGTGACCGAGTAGCCCATCCGGTCCGACTCCAGGAGGAAGCGGCGGCTGACGCCGTTGCCCCACTCGACCGTTCTGACGTCCTCCAGCTTGCGAATGATCATGACGAACTCCGTTCAGTGATTGGACAGTTGTTCTTCGTGCACGGGTCGGTGACGCAGGCCACCGATGAATCCCGCGAGTTCGGCGAGCAGGTCACCACCGGTCTCCAGGACCCGTTCGACCTCCGCCACCAGGGCGCTTCCGACGATCGCCGCGTCCGCGCCCAGGTCCCCCATGGCCGAGACGTCCTCGGCGGTGCGGACCCCGAATCCCACGGCCACCGGGGCCGGGGTGAGCCCCTTGAGGGTGGCGACCACCGGCGCGAGCGCCGAGCGGTCCGGGGCCGGGGCCGTGCCCGAGCGGCCGAAGTGGGCCACCAGGTACAGGTACGCCGAGGCGAACTCGGCACTCTCGGCCAGGACTTCGCGGGGCGAGTTCGGGTAGCAGGTGGTGACCACCGGCTGTCCGATCCGTTCCGCGGCCTCCAGGTACCGCCGCCTGGCCAGCGGCGGCAGGCCGTGCAGCAGGGTCGCGTCCGCTCCCGCGTCCCGGGCCCTGCGCAGGAACTCCTCCAGGCCCACCGGCTTCACCGAGTGGCCCCAGTCGGCCAGCAGCGCGATCCGGGTGTGCCTCAGCTCCGGCCGGACGCGCTCGACGAAGCCGAGCACCGCGTCCAGGTCGACGCCCTGCTCCAGCGCCCGCCGTGCGGAGCGCCGGATGACCGGGCCGTCGGTCACCGAGTCGGGGAACGGCACGGCCAGTTCGAGGCAGTCCACCCGCTCCTCGTCCAGCAGCCGGACGAGGTCCGCGAGCCGGTCCAGGCCCGGGTCACCGGCGTTGAGGAACAGCGCCAGACCCGGGTCGGCGGAGCTGCGGCCGGCGAAGAAGCCGCCCGCCGGCCGGCCGTCGTGCTCGGTGGGGTCAGACACCGGCCCCCACCTCCCGGCGCAGCCGCTCCACGAGCCCGACCGCCGCGCCGTCCGCCACCGCCGCCCGGGCGGTGGCGAACGCCTCCGCCCAGTCGGTGGTCCGGCCGGCGGCGACCGCCGCGGCCGCCGCGTTGAGGCAGATGCTCTCCACCGCCGCCGCCGGGCCGTGGCCCCGGAGCAGGTCCAGCAGGTGCTCGGCCGCGTCGGTGCCCTCCGCGGCCGGGCGGAGGTCGGCGAGGGTGCCGCCCGCCGCGCCCACCGTGCCGGGGCCGACGGCCAGCTCCGTGCCGTTCGCCCGCACGGTGTTCCCGGTGAAGCTGAGCAGCTCGTCCACACCGAGGTCGTTGCGGATCAGCCAGACTCGCCGGTCGGCCGCCAACTCGGCGAATCCGTCCCAGAGTTCAGGCGACGATACACCGGTCAGCTGGACCTCGACGGGCACCGCGGCCAGGAACGGGCCGAGCAGGTTGACGAACCGGCCGATCTGCTGCATGCCGTACGGCAGCACGGCGCGCGCCAGTTCGGTCAGCTCGACCGGGTAGACGAACCCGGAGGCGAAGGCCAGGCCGAAGCGGCCGAGCAGGTCCTCGCACTCGGCGTACGAGCGCGCGGTCGGCAGCCCCAGCCGGTCCAGGATGTCGATCGAGCCGTACCGGCTGCTGTAGCCGCGCGACCCGGTCTTGACGATCGGCACCCCGGTCGCCGCGGCCACCAGGACGGCGGCGGTGGTCAGGTTGAAGGTGGCGGGGCCGCCTCCGGTGCCGACCAGGTTGACGACGCCGGGCCAGCGGGCCGGCAGCGGCGCGGCACGGTCGGTCAGCGAGCCGAGGAAGGACTCCAGGGTCGGCGTCACGGGGGTGCGGGTGGAGAGCGAGGCGAGCACCGCGAGGGCCTCGCCGTTCTTCAGCCGGCGCTCGTGCAGCCGCTCCCAGAAGTCGGCCCAGACCGGGCGTTCCACCGGTTCGGTGCCCCGGACCAGGCTCTGCAGCAGATCGGCCACGGTCAGTTGGCTCCGCTCGCCACCGGGTCGGCCTGACCGAGGAAGGCGTCGATCGAGGCGACCGAACGGAAGTTGTCCGGCACGATGTCGAGCGCGTCGATGTCCAGCTTGTAGGTGTTCTCCAGCCAGCCGACCAGGGTCAGCAGGCCGAGGCTGTCGATCACGCCGTTCGCCAGCAGGTCGAAGTCGTCGTCGATCTCCTCGACCGTGACCTCCAGCAGGAACTGATCGATCAGGTACCGCTTGATGTCGTCGGTGCGCGCCATGTCAGCCTCCGGAGGCAGTGGTGTCGGGTCGGTCGGTCCGCGCCTGCAGGAGGCGGCGCTGGACGGCCTTGCGGTCGAGCTTCCCGGTGCCGGTGCGGGGCAGCGGGGTGTCCACCAGCTCGACGGTGGCGGGGATGGCCACCCGGGGCAGCAGCCCGGCGGCGTGCTGGCGGATGGTCAGGGAGTTGAGCTTCCCGCCCTCGGCGCGCTGCACGACGGCGTGCAGGCGCGTGCCGGCGAGCTCGTCGGGGACGGCGATCACCGCCGCCTCGGTGACGGCCGGGTGGCTGCGCAGGGCGGTCTCGACCTCGGCCGTGTTGATCCGCACACCGCGGACCTTCACCACGAAGTCCCGCCGGCCCTCCAGGGTCAGCACCCCGTCGTCGTGACGGCGCACCAGGTCCCCGGTGCGGTAGTAGCGGGTTCCGGCCCGCTCGGAGAAGACGCCCCGGTCGAGCTCGGCGTCCAGGTACCCGGCGGTCTGGAACGGTGTGGAGACCACGAGTTCACCGCGGCCGGGCCCGGTGAGCTCGACACCGTCCTCGTCCAGGACCAGCGCGTCGACCCCGTCGATCGGCCGGCCGATCGGCACCGTACCGTACGGCATCGGGTCCGCCGGGTCGATCGTGTGGAGGAAGCTGTCGTTGGTCTCGGTGCAGCCGTAGACGTTGTGGAAGACCGCCTTGGGCAGGAGTGCCGGCAGCGGTTCGAAGCCGCGGGCGCTGACGGCGTCGCCGGTGAGCAGCGCGTGTTCCACACCGTCCAGCACCAGCGCCGGGTCGCCCGCGGCGGCCTGGGTGAGCAGTTGGTAGAGCATCGGGACGCCCTGCACGACCTGGACCGGCCGGGCGCGGTACTGCGCCAGCAGGTGGGCCGGGTTGGCGGCGAGGTCCTGGTCCACCAGGGAGACACACCCGCCGCGGCTGAGCGTGGTCCAGATGTCGAGCAGGCACAGGTCGAAGTTGAGCGGTGCGTAGTTGAGCACCGTGCTCTCCGGGCCGATGCCGAACTGCTCGGCGGCCCAGTCGGCGAACCGCGTCACCGCGCCACCGGTCAGCGGCACGACCTTGGGCAGCCCGGTCGAGCCCGACGTGGTCAGGAGCAGCGCCACGTCCTCCGGGTCATGGTCACCCTCGAAGGTGAACTCCTCGTGTCCTTCGGTCAGTTGGATCGGGTCGGGCAGGCGTCGGGCGCCACAGCGGTCCACCAGGGCGGCCAGGGTCTCGGCGCCGAGCTCCGCCGAGGGCAACAGCACCGGCCGGCGGAGCATCAGGCAGGCCAGCACCACGGCGACGGCCTGCGGCGACTTCTTCGCCACCATGGCCACCGGTTCTGCGGGGCCCAGGCCCAGCCCGGCCAGCCGCGCGGCGGCGGCACCGGCCATGCGGTGCAGTTCGGCGTAGCTCACCTCGTCCGCGTGCCAGAGCAGTGCCGGCGCCTGCGGGCGGACTCTCGCCTCTTCGGCGATCCGGCCAGGGAGGGATCTCCACGGCATCGAACGGTCCTCCGTCTCACGTCCTGGGAGTATCTGAGTGGGTCTGAGTGGTCTGCGGACTGTCTGAGCGGTTCTGCGCGGGCAGCCGAAAGCCGATTACGGCTGCCGCCGAAAATGTGCGCAGGATGAATCGCCAGGTGGCGGGCGGCAGCACGCGTGGGCGGCCGCACTCGTCCATGGGTAAATAGATGAATACACCTGAAGAAGTTGACCGATAAACCGCCCGGTCGGCGCGGAGGAGTTCCGCGTGACGGAATACCGAAGGTGGAATCCCGCAATCCGGAACCGGGACGGCCCGATCAGCCCGCGCGCCGCCCCGAAGGCTGCGCGAACGCCGCGGAGATACCCAGCAGAAGATACGTACAGCCGGTGATGTACTTCTGGGCACGGGCGAACCGCACACTACGGGCGAGCCATGCGCCCACCCCGACCGAGGCCACCGCGTACACCAGATCCATGGCCAGGGCGATCGTGAAGAACACCAGCCCCAGCACCAGGGTCTGACTCGCCCCGGAGCCCCGCTCCGGGTCGACGTACTGCGGCAGCAGCGCCAGGAAGAAGAGGGCGACCTTGGGGTTGAGCACGTTCACCAGAGCCCCCTGGCGCAGCAGCGTCCCGACCGACCGGGGGCTGTCCGAGCCCGCCGGGCCCTCGCCCAGCGCGCCCCCCTTGGACAGCAGGGTGCGGATGCCCAGGTACACCAGGTAGGCGGCGCCGGCGTACTTCACCACGTCGAACGCCGTGGCGGAGGCGGCGATCAGCGCCGACACCCCGACCACGGTGCCCAGGACGTGGACCAGCGTGCCGAGTTCGACCCCGAGCGCCGAGGCGAACGCCGCCCGCCGGCCCTGGCCGATGCCACGACTGAGGATGAGCAGCATGTTCGGCCCGGGCACCGCGACCACCGCGACCACCGTCGGCACGAACAGCAGCAGCGCCGCCATCGACGGGAGCGTCAACTCCACCGGGCCCATCCCCCTCCGTCAGCTGCGGAGCGAGCCGGACGGCTCAGCCCCACTCAAGGTCCCCGTCACGCCCGCCCGGGAATCCGAAACCCACCCAAGCCGACTGAAATGATTGCCGAATGGCCACCATGTTACTCATCCCCCCAGCGAATTAATCGATCTTTGTCTCAGCTCCGCCGTACTCTGTTTCCCAAGCGAAGTTCCTTCGATCCTGCCGACCGCACTTCGGCAAGTCCAGGGATCACAGCTGTCCCATAGGTGCCGTGACTGGTGACGGCCAGGTTATCCACGGGGGCACCACAGAGCAGCAGAACCACCACCACGGAGTTAGCAATGGATCTTGAGCGCGACCGGAAGGTCCTGACGGACCTCTACCGGCAGTTGCGGAACGAGCCGAACCTGAGCACACCCGAGATCTGCGCCCGGTCGGGCCTGGATCCGGCCTCCCTCCACGAGGCCACGGCGCTGCTCACCGAGCTCGGGTTACTGACCGGGTCCGGCCGCGGCAGCGGGCGGCCCACCGTCACCTCCACCGAGGTCGCGCTCAACCGCCTCGCGCAGCAGGCCGAGCAGACCGCCGTACGCTGGCTGGAGGAGACCATCCGGGTCCGCAAGGCGATGCGGCTCCTCACCACCGAACTCGCCGACCAGTACCAGCAGCAGGAGAGCCTCGCGCCCGCCGAGCTGATCGTCGGCCTCGACCACATCTCCGAAGTGCTGGAGGACTGCACCGAGCTCGCCCAGGACGAGGTGCTGAGCATGCACCCCGGCCCGGTCGTCGAGAGCCGCTCCAAGGCCCGTCTGGAACGCAACCAGAAGGTCGTCAACCGCAGCGTGGGGATGCGCACCATCCACCTCGCCTCCACCGCGCGGCTGCCGCAGGGCCTCGCCCTGCTGGAGGAGATGCAGCGCTCCGGGGTCCAGATCCGGCTGGCCCCCACCATCCCGTTCCGCCTGATCGTCATCGACGACGTGATGGCCTTCACGCCGGCCTTCGGCACGGAGGCGCAGCCCACCGCCATGGTCACCCGCGGCCCGGTGATCACCCGCCTGCTCAGACGGGTCTTCGAGCACTGCTGGCAGTCGGCGGTCGAGCTCGGCACCGACACCCCGCCGCCCCAGACCCCCGTCGACACCCCGCTCACCGGCCAGCAGGCGGGCATCCTGCGGCTGATGAACGCCGGCTTCAAGGACGAGGCGATAGCCCGCGAACTCGGCGTTTCCACCCGGACACTGCGCCGTCTGATGAACGACCTGATGGAGAAGCTCGGCGCGGACAACCGCTTCCGGGCCGGGGTCCGGGCCCAACAGCTGGGCTGGCTCAAGTAGCCGGGGGGGCGGGGCGGCCGGGCCGAAGGAGCCCGGGCCGGCCCGCCCCCGCGGTCCGGAGCCGCCCACCGCCGCCCACCGCGACACCCGGCGCAACACCCGGCCCCTCCCGGACGACCGGGTGTCCGGCAGGGCGTGCGACCGCGCGCGCAGGTCACCGGCCGTGCGATCGAACCGGTCCCCCGCGTACCCCCTCGTCAGCTCCACGGGGCACCTAGAATGAGGAGCCGGGTCCGCTCCGCGGGTCCGGGTCATCGGGAGTGGTCGGTCCGCGCACGCACCGGGCGTGTGCACGGGGTGAGGGAAGGGGTGGGCCGTGTCCGACGCAGGCTCCGTTGCGTCCACGCTCGCGGCGAAGCTGGACCGGCTGTTCGACGTCGTCCGCCGCGCGGACCGCGAGCAGTACAGCCACGAGGAGGTCGCCCGGGCCTGTCGGGAGGCGACCGGCGAGAGCTTCTCCGCCACGTACCTCTGGCAGCTGCGGACCGGCCGCCGGGACAACCCGACGAAGCGTCATCTGGAGGCGCTGGCACAGTTCTTCCAGGTCCCGCCGACCTACTTCTTCGACGACCGGCAGAGCGCACGGATCGCCGAGGAGCTGGCGCTGCTGGGAGCGCTGCGCGACGCGGGCGTCCGGGACGTGGCGCTGCGCGCGGTGGCCCTCTCGCCCGAGGGCCTCGGCACGATCAGCGACATGATCGAGGCCATCGCCCGCCGCGAGGCCGGTGGCAGGTAGCGGAAATCGACGTCGAAGCGGTTCTCCCCGCGCTCCCCCGTCCGTAGGATCGCCTCCCGACCGGGGCCGGTCGGACAGCAGGGGGGCAGGCGTGGGGCATTCGCGTGGGGTCGACCATGAACTCTGGCAGCGATGTCGGGGCATCGCGGAGTCGATACCGCTTCCCGACCCGTTCGGCATCACGGCACTGACCGAGTCACTCACCCGGCTGCGCGGCAGGCCCATCGAGCTCATGCCCCTCTCCGGCCCGGCGCCCTCGCCGTGCGGCGTCCTGATCAGCACCGACCGCGCGGACTACATCGGCTACGCGGTCGACACCACGGCCCTGCACCAACAGCACATCGTGCTGCACGAGATCGGTCACCTGCTCTGCG
This sequence comes from Kitasatospora sp. NPDC002965, assembly GCF_040611255.1. Taxonomy (NCBI): domain Bacteria; kingdom Bacillati; phylum Actinomycetota; class Actinomycetes; order Kitasatosporales; family Streptomycetaceae; genus Kitasatospora; species Kitasatospora sp. NPDC002965. The sequence goes on from NZ_JBEXNT010000095.1 coordinate 32,647, forward strand.
CGCACACGGGTGGCGCGGGACTGAGCACGGTCGTGTCGCGCGTGCTGACACCCCAGCTGCCGGACGAGCTGGTCCGCCGGGTGCTCGGCCGGTCGGTCTACACGGAGCGGCAGGAGCAGGAGGCGGAGCTCGTCGCCTCGCTGACCCTGCACCGGGCGCTGCAGCGTCCCCGGTCCACCGCGATCGGCCGGCTGGCCGACCGGACGGCGCAGTGGTGGCGCACGATCGGCCGGCCGGGGCCGCGCGGCGCGGCGTGGCACGGGTGACGGGGTGGCCGACACCGGCAGCCTGCTTCGCCGGTGCCGTCAGCCGCTGGGACGACCGGGGCGGCCGGGCGCGCGCCCGGCGTGACCACCGCAGGCTGGACCCGCTCTGGTCGGCGATGAGGTCGGTGGTCCCGGAGATCGAACTCGTCACCCAGGACCGGAACGTCGGACGGGCGAGGGCCCGGCGGCAGGACATCCGGTTCGCCCTGTACCGGCGGATCATCGAGATCCGTGACGGGCAGCTGTCCCTCCGGTCCCATCTGCATCCTCACGTCCCGCTCTGGGTGGCGGAGGTGCTCGGCCCGGCCCGTGCCGAGGAGTTCGCCGTCGTGGTGGAGGCCGCCGCCATCGCCGCCGTCCTGGAGGCGGCCCGGGCCCGGCACCACTTCCCCGCCGGGCCCGGCGAGGGGTGCGTGCCGCACCCGCTGGTGGCCGACCTCCGCGAGGAGGCGGCCTGGCTGGTCAGGGTCGCCGCCGCGTACACCGGTTCGCCGGCGGTGGCCCACGTCCGCAGGCGGGTGCGCGAGGAACTGGCCAGGGCGGCGGCGGTACCGCACTGACCGGACGCCGCCCCCGCTGCCCCTGCCGCCCCCGTTGCGCGGGGCAGCGGGAACGGCAGGGGCGACGGGGGCGACGGGTGCGACGGGGGCGGCCTGGTCCGGCGGGGCGAGGGAACGGCGCGCCCGGTGGGACGCGGGACGGACGGTGTCAGGCGCGGGCCAGCTCCGGCATCAGCTCGTACACCTGCCCGGCGGACTCGGGATCGGCCTCCAGGCAGGCGAGCAGGTCGGCCCTGGCGTTGTCCACCCGGTCGAGTCCGATGAGGCAACGCGCCCGCTGCAGCCGGGCGTCCACGTCCTCGGTCGAGTCGACCACCTCGTCGAGCAGCCGGAGCGCCTCCCCGAACCGCCCGGCGTCGTGGTGGACCACGGCCAGGTTGAACCGGATGCCGGGCTCCGTCGAGAGCTCGACGGCACGCGCCAGGTTGCTGCCGGCCGCGTCCAGATCGCCTTCCTGGTAGCGGAGTTCACCGATCAGCGCCCACGCCTGGGCGCAGCCGGGGTCGGCGGCGAGCGCGGCGGCGTAGGACTCGGCGGCTGCGGTTCCCTCACCCTCGGCGGCCAGCAACTGGCCCTTGAGGCACAGCAGCCGGGGGTTCTCCGGATCGCCCGCGAGACCGGCCCGGACGTCCTCCCGGGCGAGCCGGTACTCACCCGCCTCGAACAGCAGGGAGGCCCGGTTGAGGCGGGCGTCACGGAACTCCGGGTCGAGCTGGAGGACGTACCCGAAGTCCGCCACCGCCGCGTCGGTGTCGCCGAGTTCGGCCAGGACGTCGGCGCGGTTGAAGTAGGCCTCGGGGAAGGGTGGCGAGAGCCGGACGGCGCGGTCGTAGTCGGCGAGCGCCTGTTCCGGACGGCCGAGTTCGCGCCAGAGCATGCCCCGGTCGAAGTAGTACTCCGAGTAGTTGGGGTCGCACTCGATCACCGCGGTGTAGTCGGCGACGGCTTCGGCGTGGCGGCGGAGGCCCGCGTACACCTGAGCGCGGTTGTAGCGGAGCACGGAGCGGTGCAGCGCGTGCTCGTGCGGCTCCAGCGTCTCGTCGAGGGTCGCGATGCAGCCGTCCAGCAGCGTCAACGCCGCTTCGAGGCGGCCCTGGTGGACCTCGATCAGCGCGAGCCCGTTGCGGTTGAACACCACGCGCGCCTCCCGCTCCTTCGGCTCCGGGTGCCAACTGGCGAAGGCGATCGCCTGGTTGACCCAGCCCCGGGCGAGCCGGTGGTCGCGCCGGTCGGTGTCGAAGTGCCGGGTGTGGAGCATCGCCGTGGCGTACGCGGCCTGCATGTGGACCTCGGGCGAGGCGCTGAGCGCCCGGGCCTCGTCGTACAGCGGCAGCGCCAGATCGGCCAGGCCGAGCGCGGCGAAGGAGGTGGTCATCTTGGTGGTGAAGGCCCACCAGTGGGTCGGGTGGCTCTCGTGGGTGACGAGCTGCCGCCCGCGCTCGCCGAGGTCCACGACGGCGTGGTAGTAGCCGAGGTCCATGCAGTGGTCGAGGGCGTGGCGCAGCGTGTCGGCCCCGACGCCCGCCGGGTCGCTGCCGTGCTCCGCGTGCCAGGCGATGGCCCCCAGCCGCAGGGACGACTCGCCGGCCGTCTCCAGCTCCGCCCGTCGCAGGTCGTGCAGCAGGGCGCGCTCGGTGGCGGGCAGGGCCAGGTAGGCGGCGATGCGGTCGGGGTCGTCGCCTGCGCCGTCCGCCGCGACGTGGGCGCGGCCGAGCGCGGCGGTTCCGGCCGCCGTCCGGGCGGCGTCCCCGGCCGGCCGTCCCCCGTCCGGCGCGTCGAGCACCGCGCAGTGGGCGGCGAGCGCGTCGGCCAGCACCTCGTTCCCGGGGCCGGCCGGTCGCTCCGGCGCCTCGGTCCCGGTGGTGACCACCACGGTGAGCAGCTCCGGGTCGATCCGCCGCAGCAGGACGGCGAGGAACTCACCGTCGGTGGGGTCGGCCCGGTGGGCGTCCTCGACGATCAGCGAGCGCGGGGCCGGGCCGACCGCGCGCAGGTACGCCTCCAGGAACTCGACCAGACCGTGGGCGATCCGCAGGGTGCGCAGTGCGGAGTAGAAGCGGGTCCGCTCCTTGGGCACCGCCAGCGAGGTCAGCGTCTCGCGGGTGGCGGGCACCAGGTCGCGCAGCTCCGGCGTGGTGGAGAGGATCTCGATGTCGTGTCCGGCGACGGCCTCCGGGCAGCGCGCCAGCGCGTCGGGGACGATCGCCCGCAGGATCGACCCGACGGCCGTGTAGGGCCCGCGCAGCCGGCGGTCGGCGTTCACCAGGGCGAGGGCGGGTGGCAGGTCGAGCCGCTCGCGGGCGTCGACGCGGTCGGGACGCCGGGCGGCGCGGACCCAGTGGTGGCGGTGCTCGGCCATGACGCAGCTGCCTTTCGTGCGGTGACGTGGTGAGGTGCGGTGGGGCGGGGCGTTCGGGGGTCAGGCCGACCGGGCGGCGCGCCGCTCCCGGGCGGCCAGGACCACGACGGCGCCGGTCTGCGCGAGGGTGAGCACCATGAGGACGAGCGAGTCGAGGCGGCCCGCCGCCGAGGCGTGGCCGGTCAGCCGCAGCCACATGTCGTGCAGGAGGCGGTACGCCGTCGGCACGACGACGCCGGCGAACACGGTGAGCGTGAACGCGTAACCCACCACCATCAGCCAGGCGTACCAGCGGGCGGCCCGCCGGTCGACCGGGTGGTGGACGGACAGGTCCAGCGGCGGGCGCCCGGTGCCGCGCCGGACGGCGTTGCGCAGGACGTCCGTGGCGGCGGCGTGGAGGTTCACGGAGCCCAGGAGCGTACTGAGCAGGACGTAGAGGTCGGTCCGCAGGTAGAAGAAGCCCTGCCAGGCGAGGCGCAGCGTCGTGGCGTAGGCGACCGCGAGGCAGACCGACGCCACTCCCCGGGCGGCGCCGTGCGTCGCGTCGGCGACCAGGGTGAGGACGGCGATCGCCAGGACGTCCGCCAGCATGCCGGCCATGATCGGCAGGTAGCGCTTCCGTCTCGGCACGCTGACCAGCCCGTCGAGGGAGGTCTCCAGCACCAGGTAGACCAGGCGGCGGCCGACCGAGAGCCTCGACCGCAGGCCGAGCCGGCGGCCGGCCAGCGCGTGGAAGGCCTCGTGCAGGGCGAGCAGCGGCGCCTGGCCGAAGAACAGCATCAGCACGACGAGGGTGTAGGAGGAGCTGAAGAAGAGGTTGTCGATCCGGGGTACCAGCCGGGGGACCCGGATCATCTCGACCACGGCGAGGGCCGTCACGAGCGCGTAGCCGATCAGTGCCGGCCGGCTGAAGACGGCCCGGCCCAGCCGTTGCCAGCGCACGGGTGCGGACACCTCCGCCGGGGCGTCGGCGGAGCGGACGAGGTCGAGGTCCACGAGCGCCTCGACCAGGTCGGCGATGTCGACGCTCTCGCCGTGCTCGGACTCGTAGCGCCGGGCGGCCTCGCGCGGTGTGACGCCGTCGGCCAGCATCCGGACCAGCTCGGCGCCGTCGGCCGGGAGGACGGCGTAGGTGTCGGTCTCCGGGCTGCCGACGGTGACCTCGTCGCCCTCCTCCAGGTAGACGAGCCGGCGCAGTGGCAGCGGACGGTCCAGGTCGAGGCCCGGGGCGTCGGAGCTGCTGTCCACGGAGGAGTGCACGGGTGTCCTCCCGCAAGGGGGTGGGCGGAGGGGGTGGGCGGAGGAGGAGCGGCGCCGGTCGACAGTGCCATGTCGGGTCGACACCGCTCCCCCGTTTCCCCGGGAAGAGGGATCAGGCCTGCACCATGCAGTCCCACGGCAGGTACAGCGCACGCGCCGTGCTGGTCAGACGGACCGGGCCGGTCTTGCGGACGACGATCTTCTTCATGACGGACACCTCCCTTCACACTGGTCGCAGGGAAGCCATGAGCTGAGATGAATGAGGATCTGATGCTCAGTCATATCAGCTCGGCCAGGCACCAGAGTGCTGACGATGTGGTGACCGCGTCAAGGGATCGCCGCCCCCGATCCGGGGACGCCCGGGCGACCCGGGGAGATTCCGCAGCTCGAAGGGGACACGCGGCGTGCGACAGCCGCAACCCCGGGCCGGATCGACACAGCCCCAGGAGAAAGGCCCCTCGGCAACATATAAACTGAAATGAATGACCGACGGAGGTTGATCTACTTCAGTTGAGTGCCGGTCCGGCTTCCGGATCGCCCGCCGTGGGGCGCTCCGGAAGCCGGCGGCAGGGGTGCGGCCCGCGGCGGCCGGTCGCCGCGGGCCGCAC
>NZ_JBEXNT010000096.1:0-37488 GCF_040611255.1 Kitasatospora sp. NPDC002965
CCGGCCCGGGTCGCAGCCCGGTCGCGGCCGGGTCGCGGCCGGGTCGCGGCCGGGTCGCGGCCGGAAACGCGAAAGGCCGGCGGGAGACGCCCCGCCGGCCTCTGTCACCGCATCAGACCCGCGCGGTGGCCTCCGACCAGTGCTTCAGCAGGTCCCGGGCGGCACCCGAGTCGATCGCCGCCGCGGTCCGCTCCATACCGGCCGCCAGCTGCTCCGGCAGCGGCGCGTCGGTCAGGTCGAGTGCCACCAGTGCCGCCGCCGAGTTCAGCACGACGGCGTCCCGGACCGGCCCGTGCTCCCCGGCCAGGAGCCGGCGCGCGACGTCCGCGTTGTACGCCGGGTCCGCCCCGCGCAGCGCCTCGATGCCGACCGGCTCGATCCCGACGTCGCGCGGGTCGAGGACGGTCTCGGTCACGGCGCCGTCGCGGACGATCCAGACCCGCGAGGTGGTGGTGATGGTCAGCTCGTCGAGGCCGTCGTCGCCGCGGAAGACCAGTGCGGTGGAGCCGCGCCGCGCCAGCACGCCGGCGATCAGCTCAGCGAGCCGGGTGTCGAAGCAGCCGATCGCGTGCGCGGTCACCCGGGCCGGGTTGGTGAGCGGCCCGAGGATGTTGAACGCGGTGGGCACCCCGAGGTCGCGGCGGGCCGGGGCGGCGTGCCGCATCGACGGGTGGAAGGTGGCCGCGAAGCAGAACGTCAGCCCGACCTCCTCGGCCACCTCGGCGACCCGGCTCGGCGCCAGGTCCAGCCGGATCCCGAGCTTCTCCAGCACGTCCGAGGACCCGCTCGACGAGGAGGCGGCCCGGTTGCCGTGCTTGACCACCTTGGCGCCCGCCGCCGCCGCGACGATCGCCGACATGGTGGAGATGTTGACGGTCTTCGCCCGGTCGCCGCCGGTACCGACGATGTCCACCGCCGGGCCGGGGACGGACAGCGGCTCGGCGTGCGCGTACATCGAGTCGACCAGTCCGGAGATCTCGTCGACCGTCTCGCCCTTGGCCCGCAGCGCCACCATGAACCCGGCGACCTGGACCGGGGACGCCTCGCCGCTCATGATCCGGTCCATCGCCCAGGCGGTGGCCGAGCGGTCGAGGTCCTCCCCGCGCAGCAGCACCGTCAGGATGTCCGGCCAGGTGCGGACCACCTGCGCGGGGTCGCTACCGCCGTTCGCAGGGTGCGCGTTCACCATGGCTGACTCCAGCTCTCACTCCCCGGTGTACGGGGATGGACCGTAGGGACGGAGTCAGCCTATCGAGCGGCGGGGCACCGGGGCTCCGCCGTTCACCCTTCTTCTCCCGTAGTGAGACGCGAGGCCCCGGACTCCCCGTCCGGAACGCCCCTCCCGGGAGGCACGGCCCGGCCGCCCCCGGTCCCGGGGGGCCTGCGGACCTCCGCGCGCCCGCTAGCGGGCGGCCGGCGTCCGCTTGGCCAGCCGCGCCCGGAGCAGCGTGCCCGCGGCCCCGGCCAGCGCCACCGGGTCCACCGGCTGGGAGATCGCCGCGTCGGCCCGGCTCCAGGCGGCGAGCCAGGAGTCCTGCGGCCGGCCGATCAGCACCAGCAGCGGCGGGCACCCGTAGATCTCGTCCTTCAGCTGCCGGGCGAGTCCGAGCCCGCCGGCCGGAACCGCCTCCCCGTCCAGCACGCAGAGGTCCACGCCGCCCTTCTCCAGCGCCTTGAGCACCGCGGGGGTGGTCGCGCACTCCAGGTAGGACAGCTCCGGCAGATCCTCGGCCACCCGGCTGCCGAGTGCCGTGCGCACCTGCTCCCGGGTGGTGCGGTCGTGGCTGTAGACGAGAACGGTCAGCGTCTCGTCGGTCGTGTACGCCATGGGCCCTGCTCCCTCACGTGTGATCCGGACCACGTTCGCCTCTCCCCGGATGCTACTCCCGATCACCGGCCGCCGAGCCACTCCCGCGCGATCCTTCTCAAGCCGCCGCGCCCACGACTGGTCCGGCCGGAGGACAGCGCGTCACCCTCACCCCGTCAGTCCACCCGTACGGCGGACGGGGAGCTTCTCCCCTTACTACCGGAGGGCCCCGAAAGGGTGGTGCGACACGCGGGCAACAGGGTCGAAGGGGCCTTCGAAGAACCGTCAGAAAAGGGACACGCCGCTGCTCAGCGGCGGTCCGGACGGCCCGTCGGCCACCAGGGGGGCATACCGCACGCACCGGACACTCCGAGGGACACCCCCCGACGTGAAGACGGAATAAGGGACCGACATAATGTCCGTCGTGGCGACAGCAACAGCAGTAGAAACCGGGCACGCGCACGGATCGGTCAACCGGCCGAACATGGTCAGCGTCGGAACGATCGTCTGGCTCAGTTCCGAGTTGATGTTCTTCGCGGCCCTCTTCGCGATGTACTTCACGCTCCGCTCCGTGAAGGGAGCCGAGTACTGGACCGAGAAGGCGCACGCCCTCAACGTGCCTTTCTCCTCGGTCAACACCACGATCCTGGTGCTCTCCTCGCTCACCTGCCAGCTCGGCGTCTTCGCCGCCGAGCGCGGGGACGTGAAGAAGCTCCGCTCGTGGTTCATCATCACCTTCGTGATGGGCGCGATCTTCATCGGCGGCCAGATCTTCGAGTACACCGAGCTGGTCAAGAAGGACGGTCTCTCGCTGTCCTCCGACCCGTACGGCACGGTGTTCTACCTGACCACCGGCTTCCACGGTCTGCATGTGACGGGTGGTCTGATCGCCTTCCTGCTGGTCCTGGGACGGACGTACGCAGCCAAGCGCTTCACGCACGAGCAGGCCACCGCCGCGATCGTGGTGTCGTACTACTGGCACTTCGTCGATGTCGTGTGGATCGCCCTGTTCGCGACCATCTACCTGATCAAGTAACCAGCTGATCAGGTCGCTGGCCACCGGCTCCGGGTCCCGCCCTTCTGGGTGACGGCCCGATTTCGCCGGTGGGCGACGCTCCCACCGACCGACCGCGCGCGCAGCCCTAGACAGGCAGCCTCGTGCCGGCCAGACCGGCCGCCGGGTGCACCCACCAGTCGACCAGATCCTGACACCGGGGTTATTCCGTGAAAAAGCTCTCCGCACGACGGCGCCACCCACTGGCGGCGCTGGTCGTCCTACTTCTCGCCCTGGCGGCAACCGGGGGGCTGTACGCCGCGTTCGCGCCCGCCGACAAGGCGCAGGCCGACGTCGCCGCGCAGTCGCTCGCGATCGATGAGGGCAAGAAGCTCTTCGCCGTGGGCTGCTCCTCCTGCCACGGCCTGAACGGCCAGGGTTCGAGCGACGGTCCCAGCCTGGTCGGCGTCGGCTCCGCCGCGGTCGACTTCCAGGTCGGTACCGGCCGCATGCCGGCCCAGCAGCCCGGCGCCCAGGTGCCGGCCAAGAAGAACATCTACTCGCAGGCCGAGATCGACCAGATGGCTGCCTTCGTGGCCTCGCTCGGCCCCGGCCCGGTGACGCCGACCGAGGAGCAGTACACCTCGACCAACCCCGAGGACCTCTCCAAGGGCGGCGAGCTGTTCCGCACCAACTGCGCCCAGTGCCACAACTTCGCCGGGCAGGGCGGTGCCCTGACCCAGGGCAAGTACGCCCCGTCGCTGGAGGGCGTGGACGCGAAGCACATCTACGAGGCCATGCAGACCGGCCCGCAGAACATGCCGTCGTTCCCGGACGGCACCATGCCCGAGGAGCAGAAGAAGCAGATCGTGGCCTTCGTCCGCCACACCACCAACGATGAGCCCAACCCCGGCGGTCTCACGCTCGGCAGCCTCGGTCCGGTGACCGAGGGCCTGTTCGGCTGGATCTTCGGGCTCGGAGCGCTCATCGCGGTCGCGATCTGGGTCGCCGCCCACACCACCAAGGCCAAGAAGTCATGAGCCACGACATGTCAGAAGAGAAGCTCCCGGAGTCCCACGGCTCCGCCGGGCACCACGAGGTGGCCACCCACGGCGATCCGTTCGCCGACCCGGGTCTGCCGGAGCACCAACCGCGTCGCACCGACATCGACGAGCGGGCCGCCAAGCGGGCCGAGCGCCAGGTGTCGCTGATGTTCGTGGTCTCGATGATCGCCACCGTCGCCTTCATCGCCTCCTACGTGGCCATCGACAAGGACAAGATCGTCTACGTCTGGCCGCTCGGACACATCAGCGCGCTGAACTTCGCCCTGGGCATGACCCTGGGCGTGGCTCTGTTCCTGATCGGCGCGGGCGCGGTCCACTGGGCCCGCACCCTGATGTCGGACGTCGAGCTGCCGGCCGAGCGTCACCCGATCGAGGCCGACGACGAGGTCCGCAACGACGTCATCGAGCAGTTCCGGACGGGCGCCGCGGAGTCCGGCTTCGGCCGCCGCAAGATGATCCGCAACACCCTCATCGGTTCGATGGCCCTGGTGCCGCTCTCCGGTGTGGTGCTGCTGCGCGACCTGGGCCCGCTGCCCGAGGACAAGCTGGAGCACACCGGCTGGCTGGAGGCCACCCCGGCCAAGCCCCTGGCGCTCATCAACATGAACACCAACCTGCCGATGACGGCGGAGGACATCGTGGTCGGGTCGCTGACCTTCGCGATGCCCGAGGGTCTGCACACCCACGACGAGGACTTCCAGCAGCGCATCGCCAAGGACGCCCTGATGCTGGTGCGCATCGCGCCGGCGGACATCAAGGACGAGCAGTCGAAGGAGCTGGGATTCGAGGGCATCCTCGCCTACTCCAAGATCTGCACCCACGTCGGCTGCCCGATCAGCCTCTACGAGCAGCAGACCCACCACGCGCTCTGCCCCTGCCACCAGTCGACCTTCGACCTGGCGGACGGCGCGCGCGTCATCTTCGGCCCGGCCGGCCACCCGCTGCCGCAGCTGAAGATCACCACTGACGAGAAGGGCTTCCTGGTCGCCACCGGCGACTTCGACGAGCCCGTCGGCCCGAGCTACTGGGAGCGTGCTCGATGAGTAGCGCGAGCCGCACCACTTCCGGTGCCACCAAGCCCGCCAGCACGCGCGCCAAGCCCGCCAACAAGTGGGAGCAGGCGGCGGACTGGACGGACGGCCGGCTGGGGATCTACTCCCTCGCCCGGGCCAACCTTCGCAAGATCTTCCCGGACCACTGGTCCTTCATGCTCGGTGAGATCTGCCTCTACACCTTCGTGATCATCATCCTGACCGGCGTCTACCTGACGCTGTTCTTCAAGCCCTCCATGGGCGAGGTGATCTACGACGGCGTGTACATCCCGCTCAAGGGCATCCCGATGTCCGAGGCGTACGCGTCGACGGTCGACATCAGCTTCGAGGTGCGCGGCGGTCTGCTGGTCCGCCAGATCCACCACTGGGCCGCCCTCGTGTTCGTCGCGGCGATGCTCGTGCACATGATGCGCGTCTTCTTCACCGGCGCGTTCCGCAAGCCCCGCGAGATCAACTGGGTCTTCGGCTTCCTGCTGCTCGTCCTGGGCATGTTCGACGGCTTCTTCGGCTACTCGCTGCCGGACGACCTGCTCTCCGGCACCGGCATCCGCTTCATGGAAGGCGCGATCCTCGCCGTCCCGCTGGTCGGCACCTACATCCAGATGTTCCTGTTCGGGGGCGAGTTCCCCGGCCACGACATCGTGCCGCGCTTCTTCACCATCCACGTGCTGCTGATCCCGGGCATCATGCTGGGCCTGCTCGTCGCCCACCTGATCCTGGTCTTCTACCACAAGCACACCCAGTGGGCGGGCCCCGGAAAGACCGAGAAGAACGTCGTCGGCATGCCGCTGATGCCGGTCTACATGGCCAAGGCCGGCGGCTTCTTCTTCCTGGTGTTCGGTCTCATCTCCGTCATCTCGGCGATCGCCACGATCAACCCGATCTGGGCGTACGGCCCGTACCGGCCGGACCAGGTGTCGACCGACGCCCAGCCCGACTGGTACATGGGCTTCTCCGAGGGCCTGATCCGCATCATGCCGGGCTGGGAGATCAGCCTCTGGGGCCACACCCTGAACCTGGGTGTCATGGTGCCGCTGGCGATCTTCCCGATGGTGCTGGCCGCGATCGCGGTCTACCCCTTCATCGAGGGCTGGATCACCGGCGACAAGCGCGAGCACCACATCCTGGACCGCCCGCGCAACGCACCGGTCCGCACCGGTCTGGGCGCCGCCTGGATCAGCCTCTACCTGATCCTGCTGATGGCCGGTGGCAACGACCTGTTCGCCACCCACCTGCACCTGTCGATCAACTCGGTCACGTACTTCGTCCGCGTGGGCATGTTCGTGATCCCGGTGCTCGTCTTCATCATCACCAAGCGCTGGTGCCTCGGCCTCCAGCGCCGTGACAAGGAGAAGGTGCTGCACGGCCGCGAGACCGGCGTCATCAAGCGCCTGCCGCACGGCGAGTTCATCGAGGTGCACGCCCAGCTGCCGCAGAAGGAGCTGCACACGCTCACCGCGCACGAGCAGCAGCAGCCGTTCGAGCTGCCGGCCGCGACGGACGAGAACGGCGTGGCCCGCAAGGCCAACGTCATCACCCGGACCCGGGCGAAGCTCTCCCGCGGCTTCTACGGCGAGGGCAGCCAGATCTCCAAGCCCACCGCCGAGGAGCACCACGAGATCACCAGCGGCCACGGCCACCACTGATCCCGTACGCACCCCGCGTCACCCCCGAGGGCCGCTGACCAGAGTTCATCTGGTCGGCGGCCCTCGGGCTGTTCCGCCCCGACCCGACCGATCCCGACCGACCCCGACCCGCCCGAACGTCAGGAGCCCTTCCGTGCAGCTGTCCGTCGACCCGGCCTCCACCACTCCCCCGTACGAGCAGATCCGCGCCCAGATCTCCGGGCAGGCCCGCAGCGGCGAGCTGGCGACCGGGCTGCGGCTGCCCACCGTCCGGGCGCTGGCCGAGGAACTGGGGCTGGCCGCCGGGACGGTCGCCCGCGCCTACCGGGAGCTGGAGGCGGACGGCGTGGTGGAGACCCACGGCCGGCGCGGCACCCTGATCGCCGCGGTCGGCGACGCCTCGCACCGGCTGGCCGCCGCGGCGGCCGCCGAGTACGCCGAGCGGGTCAGGCGGCTCGGGCTGCCACTGCCGGACGCCCTGGGGGCCGTGGACACCGCGCTCCGGCTGGCCTACCGCGACGGGGCGGGCGAGGGCTGAGGAGGGGCCCGGCGGGCCCCTCAGAGCTGCGGGGCGATCATCCCGGTGGCGGGGGCCCGGGTGACCGGCGCGGTGGTGCTGACGGGCTGCCCGAGGGCGCTGTGCCCGACCCAGTCCGTCCAGGCGATGTTCCAGTCCCCGAAGCCGTTGCCGAACGACTCCATGCCCTTGCCGCGGCTGTTCACCACCGTCACCAGGTCCCCCACCCTGGTGTTCTGGTAGAACCAGCGGGCGTTCTCGGTGCTCATGCCGGTGCAGCCGTGGCTGACGTTCTCGACCCCCTGAGCGCCCACCGACCAGGGCGCCGCGTGCACGTACTCGCCGCTCCAGGTGACCCGGGTCGCCCACTCGACGTCGAGGTCGTACGACTCCTCGCTGCCGGCCGCTATCCCGATCGTCTCGCCGCTCATCCGGACCTTGCGCTCCTGGCCGAGCACCACCTTGACGCCGTTGCGGGTGTCGAACCCCGGCTTACCGGTGGTGACCGGGATCGTCCGGACCACCTGGCCGTCACGCTTCAGGGTGAGTTCGTGGGCCGCCGCGTCCACCACGGTCTCGACCCGTTCGCCGATCCGCAGCGCCAGGGCGGCCCGGTCGCCGCCGTACAGGCCGTCCGCGATCCGGCTGCCGGTGCCCTCGAAGGCGAGGCTGACGGTGGTGCCGGTCGGCCAGTACTGCTCCGGGCGGAAGTGCAGGTTCTTGTCGTCCACCCAGTACCAGCCGCCGGTGACGGCCGGCTGCGAGGTGACGGTGAGGGCCCGCTCCACCTCCTGGCGGGCCTGCGGGTCCTTCACCGCCTCGGAGAGCTGGACGGTGAGCGGCTGGCCCACCCCGTAGACGCCGCTGCCGGAGGAGTCCGGGCCGAGCTTGGCGGCCAGCAGCCGCTGGGCGGCGACGGTGGCGAACCCCGCGGTGGTCTCACCGCGGCCGCCCTTGCCGTCGTCGGCGGCGATCCGGACGGTGTACGTGGTGGCGGCCTTGAGCCGCCCGGTGGTCTGCCAGCTGCGCTGGTCCTCGGAGAGCCGCCCGGCGACCACCCGGCCGTCCGGGCCGACCACCGTGACGTCGGTGAGCCGGCTGCCCTGCTCGGCGGTGACGGTGACCGGCTGGGACGGGTCCACCTGCTCGGTCGCCGAGAGATGGACCAGCCGCGCGGCGTCGACCGTACGGACGGTCCCGGCGAGGTCGTCGCCGCTTCCGGACGTGCAGCCGGCCAGCGGGGCCAGCACTGCCAGGGCCAGCGAGATGCCGCCGATACCCGCGATTCCGCGCCTGTCGGCCATGACCGCCTCCGGGGGTTCGCACGATTGATCAGATCGTAGGAACCGGTCCGGCCGAGCGACATCCGGGCGCCGCGCCGTTGCGCCGGGAGGGTGAGCCCGTCACTCCGGGGACGCAACGGGGCCGGGCATCCCGTGCGGGATGCCCGGCCCTGTGCGAGTGGCGGGGACCTACTGGTTCTGGTTCTCGCCGCGGTAGAACTCGAAGACCCAGCCGAAGAGGCCGATCAGGATCACCGGGATCGACCAGTACAGCAGCCACCAACCGAAGATCACACCGAGGAAGGCCAGTGCGCCACCGATCGCCAGCGAGAGCGGCTGCCAGCTGTGCGGGGCGAAGAAGCCCAGCTCGCCGGAGTCGTCCGCGACCTCGGCCTCGGGGTTGTCACCCGCGCCGCTGTCCACCCGGCGGGCGGTGAAGGCGAGGTAGTACCCGATGAAGGCGCAGAGGGCGAAGGCGAGGAACAGCGCGGTGGTGCCCGCCGCCTCGATGCCGGTGTCCGAGTTGTTGGTCCACAGCCCGTAGGTGATGGCCATGGCCAGCACGAAGACCGCCAGGCCCAGGAAGATCTTGCCCTGTTCCTTCATCAGGCGTCCCCACCCTTCTTGCCCTTGCCCAGCTGCGGGGCGTCGTACTTCGCCGGGGTCACACCGGCGAGGTGCTTGGCCGGCTCACCGTGGTTCTCGAGGTAGTCCAGCGCCGCGATCTCCGGGTGGTGGAGGTCGAAGGCCGGGGATTCCGAGCGGATCCGGGGCAGCGTGAGGAAGTTGTGCCGCGGCGGCGGGCAGGAGGTCGCCCACTCCAGCGAACGGCCGTAGCCCCACGGGTCGTCGACCTCGATCTTCTCCCCGTACTTGGCGGTCTTCCAGACGTTGTAGAGGAACGGCAGGATCGACAGGCCGAGCAGGAAGGAGCCGATGGTCGACACGGTGTTCAGGGTGGTGAACCCGTCGGCCGCCAGGTAGTCGGCGTAGCGGCGGGGCATGCCCTCCGCGCCGAGCCAGTGCTGCACCAGGAAGGTGGTGTGGAAGCCGATGAACAGCGTCCAGAAGGTGATCTTGCCGAGGCGCTCGTCCAGCATCTTGCCGGTCATCTTCGGCCACCAGAAGTGGAAGCCGGCGAACATCGCGAAGACGACGGTGCCGAAGACCACGTAGTGGAAGTGGGCGACGACGAAGTACGAGTCCGAGACGTGGAAGTCGATCGGCGGGGAGGCCAGCAGGACACCGGTCAGACCACCGAAGAGGAAGGTCACCAGGAAGCCGACCGTCCAGAGCATCGGGGTCTCGAAGCTCAGCGAGCCCTTCCACATGGTGCCGACCCAGTTGAAGAACTTCACACCGGTCGGGACCGCGATCAGGAAGGTCATGAACGAGAAGAACGGCAGAAGCACTTGGCCGGTGACGTACATGTGGTGGGCCCACACCGTCACGGACAGACCGGCGATCGCGATGGTGGCCGCGATCAGGCCGGAGTAGCCGAACATCGGCTTGCGGCTGAAGACCGGGATGACCTCGGACACGATGCCGAAGAACGGCAGCGCGATGATGTACACCTCGGGGTGACCGAAGAACCAGAACAGGTGCTGCCAGAGCAGCGCCCCGCCGTTCGCCGGGTCGAAGACGTGGGCCCCGAACTTGCGGTCCGCCTCCAGGGCGAACAGCGCGGCGGCCAGCACCGGGAAGGCCAGCAGGACCAGCACGGCGGTCAGCAGGACGTTCCAGACGAAGATCGACATCCGGAACATCGTCATGCCGGGCGCGCGCATGCAGATGATCGTGGTGATGAAGTTGACCGCACCGAGGATCGTGCCGAAGCCGGAGAAGGCCAGACCCATGATCCACATGTCGGCGCCGATGCCCGGCGAGCGGACCGCGTCCGACAGCGGCGCGTAGGCGAACCAGCCGAAGTCGGCGGCGCCCTGCGGGGTGATGAAGCCGGCGACGGCGATCAGCGAGCCGAACAGGTACAGCCAGTAGGCGAACATGTTCAGACGCGGGAACGCGACGTCCGGGGCACCGATCTGGAGCGGCATGATCCAGTTCGCGAAGCCGGCGAAGAGCGGCGTCGCGAACATCAGCAGCATGACCGTGCCGTGCATGGTGAACGCCTGGTTGAACTGCTCGTTCGACAGGATCTGGGTCCCGGGACGAGCGAGCTCGGCGCGCATGACCAGGGCGAGGACGCCACCGATCAGGAAGAAGGCGAACGACGTGCCCAGGTAGAGGGTGCCGATCGTCTTGTGGTCAGTGGTGGTCAGCCACTTGATGATGGTGGAACCCGGCTTCCGGGTCCGCTGCGCCCCGACCGTGACGGCCCCGGCGCCCCCGCCGGCCGCGGCGGGCTCGTTGAGGATGGTCACTTCTCTTCACTTCCCATGGTCGTGATGCCGGAGGGCACCGCGCCGGTCTGCCCCTTGGCCCGGAGCTCCTTCAGGTGAAGGTCGTACTCGGCACGGTCGACGACCTTCACGTTGAACAGCATGCGCGAGTGGTCGACGCCGCAGAGCTCGGCGCACTTGCCCATGTATTCACCCTTGACGGTCGGGGTGACCTCGAACTTGTTCACCACGCCCGGCACGACGTCCATCTTCATCAGGAAGTTGATGGGCCAGAAGTCGTGGATGACGTCACGAGAGGTGAGGCGGAACTGCACCGTCTCGTTGACCGGCAGGTACAGGGTCGGCGCCGCCTGCGGGGTGCCCACGTCGTACGCCGCGTCCTGGTTGGCCGGGTCGGGGTTCTCGGTGTTCTCGTAGTTGAACGCCCAGCTCCACTGGAAGCCCACCACGTTGACGGTGTGCTGCGGCTTCTCGGAGACGGCGATCAGCTTCGACTCGTCGCGGGCGACGAAGTAGAAGAGGACCGACACGATGATGATGGGGACCGCGGTGTAGAGCGCCTCGATGGGCACGTTGTACCGGGTCTGCGGAGGGACCTGCACGCCGGTGCGGCTGCGCCGGTGGAAGATCACGCTCCAGATGATCAGACCCCACATCAGTACGCCGACCACCAGCGCCGCGATCCAGGAGCCCTGCCACATGTGGAGGACCAGGGGCCCTTCCTCGGTGACGGGACTCGGGAGGCCAAGCCTGGGGAGGTCGTTGGCCGAGCAGCCGGTGGCGGTCGCGATGACGAGGCCCAGTGCCAGCGCCTGAGGCAGCTTCCGCCGCATCGTGCGCCGCGGCGAGCGGTCGGAGCCGTTGGGACTCACGTAGCGCCTTCCCGAAGTCTCGCCCGCCTTCGCGTCGCCCCGGAGAGGTTGTTGCCTCCCGGCGACCCGACCACGGGCACGGTTTGAATGCTTATGCGGGCCAAACCCTACTCCAGCCTTATGCGCTGCTGACGGGCAGGTCCCGGTAACGCGCCGCCCGGACACCCGATCAGGCCCGGCAGGGGCTGCGCCGCAGGTCATCCTAGGCATTAGGGGTCCGTACGCCCGATCGGGGGATGACCTCGGACGACGTACGTGACAGTCCGTCGGACGTGGACTATTCGGACATTCGGGGTGATCGACTGACGGTCGGTAAGCACCCGGGTCACGCCGGAATACACCCGGGAGTGTCGTTAAATGTGACCGTGTACTTCGATGTGGCCTCCACCGCACCGCTCCACCCCGTCGCGCGGCAGGCGCTCACCGCCGCCCTGGACGAGGGATGGGCCGACCCCGCCCGGCTCTACCGCTCCGGGCGGCAGGCCCGGATGCTCCTGGACGCCGCCCGCGAGACGGTGGCCGGGGTCCTCGGCTGCCGGGCCGACGAGATCGCCTTCACCGCGAGCGGGACCCAGGCGGTGCACCTCGGCGTGCTGGGCGCCCTGGCCGGGAACCGGCGCCGCGGCGGGCACCTGGTGCACTCGGCCGTCGAGCACTCCGGCGTGCTGCACGCCGCGGAACGGCACGAGGCCGCCGGTGGCGAGGTCTCGGTCGTCCCGGTGGACCGGTACGGCCGGGCCGCCCCCGGGGCGTTCGCGGCGGCGCTGCGGCCGGACACCGCGCTCGCGGTGCTGCAGTCCGCCAACCACGAGGTCGGCACCGTCCAGCCGGTCGCCGAGGTGGCCGAGGTGTGCGGGGACGTGCCGCTGCTGGTGGACGCCGCGCAGAGCGCCGGGCGGGTGGACGTGCCGGGCGGCTGGTCGCTGCTGGCCGCCTCCGCGCACAAGTGGGGCGGACCTGCCGGGGTCGGGGTGCTCGCGGTGCGCAAGGGCGTCCGGTACTCCTCGCCGCTGCCCGCCGACGAGCGCGAGGGCGGCAGGGTCCCGGGGTACGTCAACGTGCCGGCGATCGTGGCCGCGGCGGCCTCGCTGCGCGCGGTACGGGCCGAGGCGGACCGGGAGAACGCCCGCCTGCACGCGCTGGTCGAACGGATCCGGACCCGGGTGCCGCAGCTGGTGCCCGAGGTGGAGGTGGTGGGCGACCCGGTGCGGCGGCTGCCGCACGTCGTCACCTTCTCCTGTCTGTACGTGGACGGCGAGGTGCTGCTGACCGAGCTGGACCGGGCCGGGTTCGCGGTCTCCTCCGGCTCCTCCTGCAGTTCGTCCACGCTGACCCCCAGCCACGTCCTGGCCGCCATGGGCGTCCTCACCGAGGGGAACGTCCGGGTCTCGCTGCCGTTCGGCGCGGCGGAGGCGGACGTCGAGCGCTTCCTGACCGTGCTGCCCGGGCTGGTGGCCGGTGTCCGCGCCCCGCTGGGGCTGGACCTGACGCTGTCCCCGGAGCGCGCGCCGGAGTCCGGTCCCTCGGGTCCGGCCGGGAAGCCGGACGCGGCCGGGAAGCCGGACGCGGGCGGGGATCCGCACGCGGCCGGGAAGCCGGACGCGGCCGGGGGGACGACCGTCCTCGACGCCCTCGGCAAGCGCTGCCCGCTGCCCGTCATCGAGCTGGCCAGGCGGATCGGCGGAGTCCCCCTGGGCGGGACGGTCGCGGTGCTGGCGGACGACGAGGCGGCCCGGCTGGACGTACCCGCCTGGTGCGGGATGCGCGGGCAGGAGTACCTGGGCGAGGCCCCGGCCGCCGAGTACGGCGGCGACCGGGGCGTGGCCTACCTGGTGCGGCGGACTACTTGACCAGGTGCGCCCGGACGTCGGCGGCCGCCTCGGCGCCGTAGGCGCCCTCGAAGCGCTCCAGGAACGCGTTCGGGCGCAGCTCGTACTCCTGGGTGCCGACGGTCTCGATGACCAGGGTGGCGAGCATGCAGCCGAGCTGGGCGGCGCGCTCCAGCTCCAGCTCCCAGGAGAGGCCGGCCAGGAAACCGGCCCGGAAGGCGTCGCCGACGCCGGTCGGGTCGGTCTTGCTGTTCTCGGGCGCGCAGCCGACCACGATCGGGGTCTCGCCCTTGCGGTCGATCCGGACGCCCTTGCTGCCGAGGGTGGTGATCCGGGTGCCGACCCGGCCGAGGATCTCGTCGGCGTCCCAGCCGGTCTTGGTCTCGATCAGCGCGGCCTCGTACTCGTTGGTGAAGAGGTACGCGGCGCCGTCGACGATCTGGCGGATGTCGTGGCCGTCGAGGCGGGCCAGCTGCTGGGAGGGGTCGGCCGCGAAGGCGTAGCCGCGGGTGCGGCACTCCTGGGTGTGGCGGACCATCGCCTGCGGGTCGTCCGCGCCGATCAGGACCAGGTCCAGGCCGCCGACCCGGTCGGCGATCGGCTTGAGCTCGATGTTGCGGGCCTCCGCCATGGCGCCGGTGTAGAACGAGGCGATCTGGTTGTGGTCCTCGTCCGTGGTGCACATGAAGCGCGCGGTGTGCCGGGTCTCGGAGATGTGGACGGACCGGCAGTCCACGTTGTTGCGCTCCAGCCAGCTGCGGTACTCCGCGAAGTCCGCGCCGGCCGCGCCGACCAGGACCGGGCGCAGGCCCAGTACGCCCATCCCGAACGCGATGTTGGGCGCGACACCGCCGCGGCGGATGTCCAGGGTGTCGACCAGGAAGGACAGCGACACGGTGTGCAGCTGCTCGGCGACGAGCTGGTCGGCGAACCGGCCCGGGAAGGTCATCAGGTGGTCGGTCGCGATCGAGCCGGCGACGGCGATACGCACGGGGTCTCCTCAGAAGGGCGGCAGGGCCGTGGAAGGGCGGTGGGTGAACCCACTCACGGTACCCGGCAGGGGGCGGGAGCCAGCAAGAACGCCTTCGGCGGCACCCTCCGCCCCCTACGGTGTACTACCAACCGGTAGCTCTGGTGGGGGCCGGACGACCGGCCTAGGGTCGCAGACAGGGGGCCGTTCCCGGCCCCGCCCAGGCCCGTGGCACCTCCCGTCACGGCACCGGTGGATCGGAAGTGATGGCCGATGATGCCCAGTCACCACCCGCTGCGGGTCCCGCCCGCCCTGCTCGGCGACGCGGACGGCGACTCGCTGGACGCGCTGGTGGACTCCTCGCGGCGACTGAGGCGGTTCTGGCCGCTGCTGGCGACCGGTCCGCAGGACGCCGCACCCGCCCGGGCGGCGCTCAGGGTCCCCTCGCGGACCCAGCGGCTGGTCGCGGGGATGCCCGAGTACGGGCTGTAGGCCCTGCCGGAGCACCCGCCGGGCTCGGACGGGAACCGGATTCGTCCGGCGCACGTCACATCGGCGCGGTGCGGCCCCGGAGGCGTGCCGCTGAGCCCTCGGGAGGAAGTACAGATGGATCTGGAGACGATGCCCCGGCGTTCCGGCCGGGCACGCGCGGTGACACTGGCGGGACTGGTACTGGCGGCGGCGACCGTGCTGGCCGGGTGCGGCGACGGAGCGAAGCCGGGTTCGGACGCGGCGGCCTCCGGTACCGCGGTGCCCTCGGCGAGCGCGCCCGCCCCTCCCGCCGCGGGCACCGCCGAGACCCCGTCGGCGCCCGGGTCGGCCCCGGCGTCCCCGTCGGCCCCGGCTCCGGTGACCACCCCGCCGGCCGATCCCACGGCGACCGCCCCCGATCCGCGGCCGGCCAGTCCGCCGCCGGCCACCACCACCCCGGCACCGGCGCTGACGCCGACCCCGGCGCAGACTCCCCCCGGCGGCAACGGCATCGCGGTCGGCGAGCCGCCGCCCAACGGCTCGCAGGTGCACCCGGCGATCACCTACCGGGTGGACGGCAACAGGCTCACGGTCTGGTTCTACGGCGGGATCTGCCAGCGGTACGCGCTCAAGGCCGACGAGTCGCACCCGGGCCGGGTCGACATCCGGGTGACCGTCGCGGCCCCGGTCCCGGCCGGGCAGGCCTGCGCCGACCTGGCCAAGCGGCAGACGGTGGTCTCCGACCTGAAGCAGCCGCTGCAGGGCCGCACGGTGACCGACCTCGCGACCGGCCGTGAGGTGCCGCTGGAGGCCGACCCGCACGTCGGAGCGGAGCCGGTCGGACCGGAGATCGCCGGCACCCCGTAGCGGAAGACCCCGCGCACCCTCTGCGGAAACGTTCCCGCAGACACGACGAAGGCGGCCCCGGGAGTCCCGGGGCCGCCTTCGTTCAGATCATCGACCGAACGAATTCGGACGACTAGCTGAACGAGTCGCCGCAGGCGCAGGAGCCCGTGGCGTTCGGGTTGTCGATCGTGAAGCCCTGCTTCTCGATGGTGTCGACGAAGTCGACGGTGGCGCCGCCCAGGTACGGGGCGCTCATCCGGTCGGTGACGACCTTGACACCGTCGAAGTCCTTGAGGACGTCGCCGTCGAGCGAGCGCTCGTCGAAGAACAGCTGGTAACGCAGGCCGGAGCAGCCACCGGGCTGGACGGCGACCCGAAGTGCGAGGTCCTCGCGGCCTTCCTGCTCCAGCAGGGCCTTGACCTTGCCCGCGGCGGCGTCGGTGAGGAGGATGCCACTCTCTACGGTGGTCTCGTCCTGGACGGTCATCTGCTTTCTCCCGGTCTTGACGACGGTCTGCCGCCAGTACCAACCGACAACCGCCCGGATTCATTTCCCGGACGGCGAACGTCTTCGACTGGTTCGTGGCGGCGGGGTTTCCGTGGGCCGGGTGTGCCAGCCGCTCCCCTACGCTCCCCATGCTCGCACACCGGCGGGGCGAGCGGTCACCGCCGGAGCGGTCCGATCCCGGCGAACCGGCCCCGCGGCGACACCCGGGCCGCCAGGATGGACGCCATGATCCTGCGCCTGGTCCAGGACACCGCCGCCGACGCGGAGGTCGTCCAGCACATCGCCCGCGCCGCCTCCGCCTCGCTGCCCGACTCCCCCGGGGCCGGTGACCGGACCCGCTCCCCGGTCCTGCCGCTGGCCCGGACCAGACATCTCGTCCGCACCGACCCGCAGGGCTGCTGGCTGGCCGAGATCGGCGGCGAGCCGATCGGCACGGTGCTGTCGCTGCGCCGCGAGGGGGTGTGGGTGCTGGCCCTGTTCGCGGTGGTGCCGGGGGCACAGGGCCGGGGGGTGGGCCGGCTGCTGCTGGAGCGGGCCGCCGCGTACGGGCGGGGCTGCCTGCGCGGGATGCTCTGCGCCCCGCCGTCCCCGGCGGCGGCCCGCCGCTACCGGCTGGCGGGGTTCACCCTGCACCCGGCGATGCGGCTGACCGGCAAGGTGGACCGAGCCGGGCTGCTCGACCCCGGGGACATCCCGGTGCACCCGGGCAACGCCTCGCACCGGCACCTGCTGGATTCGGTGGACCGGCGGCTGCGCGGCGCCGCGCACGGCCCGGACCACGAGCTGATGCTGGCGCACTGCGAGGAACTGCTGGTCGCGGACGCGCTGGCGGGCAGCGGCTACTGCTACCGGGACGGCGGCGAGATCAGGCTGCTGGCGGCGTCCTCGAAGCGGATCGCCGTCCGGTTGCTGCGCGAGGCACTCGCCCGGGTGCCGGACGGTACGGAGGCCCGGGTGGACCACCTGACCGCCGAGCAGGAGTGGGCGCTGGACGTCGGGCTGGAACTGGGCCTGACCCTGGAGACCCGCGGCTACCTGGGCCTGCGCGGGATGCGCCCGCCGGCGCCGTACCTGCCGAACGGCGCGCTGCTGTGACGCCGAACCCCCGCCGGGCAGGCCCGGCGGGGGTTCGGCGAGCGTGACCTCAGCTCATCGTGTCCAGGATCTCGCGGACCATCTCCATGGTGGTCCCGGGGTGCAGGAAGGCGAACCGGGCGACCGTCTCGCCGTCCCAGCCGGTGGGGGTGACGAAACCGATCTGGTCCGCGAGCAGCTGCTGCGACCAGCGGTAGTAGTCGGCGTTGGTCCAGCCGGTCCGCTTGAAGCAGACGGCGGAGAGCTGCGGGTCGAACAGCAGCTCCAGGTGCTCGGTGTCGCGGATCAGCTGCGCGGTGTCCCGGGCCAGTTCGAGGCCGGCCTCGATGGCGTCGGTGTACGCCTGGACACCGTGCACGGCGAGCGAGAACCAGAGCGGCAGGCCGCGGGCCCGCCGGGTCAGGTGGTAGGCGTAGTCGGTCGGGTTCCACTCGTCGCCCTCGGTGTGCAGCACGTCCAGGTAGGAGGCGTCCTGGGTGTGCACGGCGCGGGCGAGCTGGGGGTTGCGGTAGATCAGCGCGGCGCAGTCGAACGGGGCGAACAGCCACTTGTGCGGGTCCACCACGAAGGAGTCGGCGTGCTCGATGCCGTCGTAGCGGGCGCGCACGGAGGGGGCGAAGAGGCCCGCGCCGCCGTAGGCGCCGTCCACGTGGAACCACAGGTCGCGCTCGCGGGCGACCTCGGAGAGGCCCTGGAGGTCGTCGACGATGCCCTCGTTGGTGGTGCCGGCGGTGCCGACGACCGCGATCACGGTCTCGGGGTTCGGGTCGGCGGCCAGGGCGGTGCGCAGCGCCTCGCCGGTGAACCGGCGGTTCACGGTCGGGACCTTGAAGGCCTCGACGCCGATGATGTTGAAGGTGTTCTTGACCGAGGAGTGCACCTGGTCGGCGACGGCGATCCGCAGCCGCACCTCGGGCCCGCTGGGCAGCCCCTGCTCGGCGAGGCGGCGGCGGGCGGTGTCGCGGGCGACGACGAGGGCGGAGAGGTTGCCGGCCGAGCCGCCGGAGACGAAGGTGCCGCCGGCCGATCCGGGCATGCCCGCGCGGTCCGCGATCAGTCGCAGCACCTGGTTCTCGGCGGCGATGGCGCCGGCCGCCTCCAGCCAGGAGATGCCCTGGAGCGAGGCGCAGGAGACGACCATGTCGAAGAGCAGCGCGGCCTTGGTCGGGGCGCACGGGATGAACGACAGGTAGCGCGGGCTGTCGGCGGAGATCACCGCGCGGGAGAGCTCGTGGTCGTACAGCTTGAGCACGTCGGCCGGGTCGTTGCCGTCCTGGTTGATCAGGCCGGACAGCTGGGTGCGCAGGTGCTCCCCGTCGCCGGGGTGGTCGAGCGGGACGGGGTCGTACTGCAGACGGTCCCGCATGTAGTCGAAAACCAGGTCGACCAGGTCGCTGTCGGGCCGGTGCATGCGGTCGGGTGCTGCGGACACGGGTGTCCCTCTCGGCTGTGGGGGGT
Organism: Kitasatospora sp. NPDC002965; assembly: GCF_040611255.1. Taxonomy (NCBI): domain Bacteria; kingdom Bacillati; phylum Actinomycetota; class Actinomycetes; order Kitasatosporales; family Streptomycetaceae; genus Kitasatospora; species Kitasatospora sp. NPDC002965. The sequence continues at coordinate 18,752 of NZ_JBEXNT010000096.1, forward strand.
CGGGGAGGGCCCGACGGCACGGGAACGGGCACCGTTCTGCCGGACGTGATCAGCGTAGGCAGCGCGGAGCCTTCGCCGCGCGTCGGAACGCGGCCGGTCAGGCAGGTTTCGGGCGTCTTCGACGCGCCCCGCGCAGGATTCCTGCGCAGGGCCGGACCGGGCCGTCCGGAGGTCAGCCGATGAGCTGGGAGAGGACGACGGAGGAGCGGCTGCGCTGGACGCCGGGCTCCCGGCGGATCCGCTCGATGACCGCCTCCAGATGGCGCATGTCGGCGGCGCGCAGGTGGACCAGGGCGTCCGGGTCGCCGGTGACCGTCCAGGCGGCGATCACCTCGGGGAACTGGCGCAGGCTGGCCAGGATCTCCTCGGGCGCGGTCCGCTCGCGGCAGTAGACCTCGACGAACGCCTCCGTCTGCCAGCCGAGGACGGAGGGGTCGAGCACCACGGTGAAACCGCGGACCACCCCGCGCGCCCGCAGCCGGTCGATCCGGCGGCGGACCGCGGTGGCGGAGAGGTTCACCGACAGCCCGATCTCGGCGTACGAGGCGCGGCCGTCGCGGGCCAGCCGGGCGAGGAGCAGGCGGTCGGTCTCGTCCAGGGAGGCCCCGACCGTCTCGTGCGCTCGGCTGCTGCTCATCGGTGCGGGGCTCCACGGGTCGTGCGGCATCGGGGACGGGGGCGGGGCGACAACGGCCCGCCGAAACGGTTCTGCACCATTCTGGCGGATGACAGGACCGAGTCCACCGCTCGCAGATGACGGGCTTCGGTCGACCGGCCCCGGCGCCTCAGTCCACCAGCAGCACGATCTTGCCCCGGGTCCGGCCCTCCGCGCTGAGCGCCTGGGCCGAGGCGGCCTGGGCCAGCGGGAACGTGGACGCGACGGTCACGGTCAGCCGCCCCTCGTCGGCGAGCTCGGCCAGCTCGGCCAGCCCGGCGGCGTCCGGACGGACCCAGACGTAGTGACCCCCGCGCGCCTTCACGCCGAAGTCGGCGACCGAGGCGATCCGCGCCGGATCCGCGACCAGACCGGCCGAGACCTCGACGGCGTCGCCGCCGACCAGGTCCAGCGCGGCGTCCACGCCCTCCGGCGCCAGCGCGCGGACCCGGTCCGCCAGGCCCTCGCCGTGGGCCACCGGCTCGGCGCCGAGACCGCGCAGGTAGGCGTGGTTGCGCTCGCCCGCGGTGCCGATCACCCGGGCGCCGGCGGCCCGGGCGAGCTGGACGGCGAGGTGGCCGACCCCGCCCGCGGCGGCGTGCACCAGCACGGTGTCACCCGCGCTCACGCCGACCGCCCGCAGGGCCTGGAGGGCGGTGAGCCCGGCCAGTGGCAGTCCGCCGGCCTGCGCCCAGTCCAGCGCGGCCGGCTTGCGGGCCAGGGTGCGGACGGGCGCGGCGACGAGTTCCGCGTAGGTCCCGTGCTCGACCGCGTCCTTGCGGACGTAGCCGTAGACCTCGTCGCCGGGAGCGAACTCGGTGACCCCGCCGCCGACCGCGCGCACCACCCCGGCCGCGTCCCAGCCCATCACCAGCGGGAAGTGCGCGTCGAGCAGACCGTCCAGCCTGCCGTCCCGCACCTTCCAGTCCACCGGGTTCACCCCGGCCGCCCTGACCTGCACCAGTACCGAGTCCGGGCCGACCTTCGGGTCCGGGAGGTCGGTGTACTCCACCACCTCGGGGCCGCCGTAGCGGCGGATCGCGATTGCCTTCATGCACCCAGCCAAACGCGGTCCGGCCGGATCCCGGCTCGGCCACGCCGGACCGGGTCGCAACTTCCCTCCGGCCGCTCCGCGCGCCCACCGCGCACCCGTCTCTCACGCACCGCGCACCCCTCGCGGCGCTCCGAACCGGCAAGCGGTTCTCGTCACATCGCCAGGACGGCCATCGTCACTCTGACGCTAACCGGTTATCATAGATTGCGTCAGATAGACGAAAAGGCTGCACGCCCGATCGGCCGCACAGAAGGGCACTCGCCCGTGACCACCACCATCACCGAGACCTACGGCGTCGACCCCACTCCGACGCCGCTCGCTCTGCTGCTGCTCGGCCGCGAGGCCGACCCGAACAGCGAGCGCGGCGTCGAGTGCCCCGGCGACCTCCCACCGGCCTCCGACCCGAACCTCGTCCAGCGCGCCCGCGCGGCCAAGGCCGCGCTCGGCGACCGCGTCTTCATCCTGGGCCACCACTACCAGCGCGACGAGGTGATCGAGTTCGCCGACGTCACCGGCGACTCCTTCAAGCTCGCCCGCGACGCGGCGGCCCGCCCGGAGGCCGAGTACATCGTCTTCTGCGGCGTGCACTTCATGGCCGAGTCGGCCGACATCCTCACCGGCGACGCCCAGCAGGTCGTGCTGCCGGACCTCGCGGCCGGCTGCTCGATGGCCGACATGGCCACCGCCGAGCAGGTCGCCGAGTGCTGGGACGCGCTGACCGACGCCGGCATAGCCGACGTCACCGTCCCGGTCTCGTACATGAACTCCTCCGCCGACATCAAGGCCTTCACCGGCCGGCACGGCGGCACCATCTGCACCTCCTCCAACGCGAAGCGGGCCCTGGAGTGGGCCTTCGAGCAGGGCCAGAAGGTGCTCTTCCTGCCCGACCAGCACCTCGGCCGGAACACCGCGGTGCGGGACATGGGCTTCTCGCTGGACGACTGCGTCGTCTACAACCCGCACCGGCCGAACGGCGGCCTCACCGCCGAGCAGCTGCGCGACGCGAAGATGATCCTCTGGCGCGGCCACTGCTCGGTGCACGGCCGGTTCAGCCTGGACTCGGTGAACGACGTCCGCACCCGGATCCCCGGCGTCACCGTCCTGGTGCACCCGGAGTGCAAGCACGAGGTCGTCGCGGCGGCCGACATGGTGGGCTCGACCGAGTACATCATCAAGGCGCTGGACGCCGCCGAGCCCGGCACCAAGTGGGCCATCGGCACCGAGCTGAACCTGGTCCGCCGGCTCGCCAAGGCGCACCCGGACAAGGAGATCGTCTTCCTCGACCGGGCGGTCTGCTTCTGCTCCACCATGAACCGGATCGACCTGCCGCACCTCGTCTGGGCGCTGGAGTCGCTGGTCGAGGGCCGGGTGCCGAACGTGATCCGGGTCGACCCGGAGACCGAGAAGTACGCCAAGGCGGCGCTGGACCGGATGCTGGCCCTGCCGTAGCGGGCCCGGCGTACCGGTCCCGGTCGCGGCCGGCCGGTGCGGGACCGCAGACGGGCGGGCCCCCTCCCTGGTGGAGGGGGCCCGCCCTGGTGTCTGGCGCGGAGACGGCGGCTATCCGGAAACTCCCGGGATCAGGCCGTCACCTTCGTCCCGCAGCAACTGCCGGACCTCGTCGATCGTCGCATCGGCATCCGGGAGGATCAGGTCGGACGGCTCCAGGGAGTCGTCCGGCAGTGGGGTGCCGAACTGTTTCACCGCGCCGAGCAGCTCACCGAGCGCCCGGCGGAAGTGTTCCTCGTCCCCCGACTCCAGTGCGGTGAGGAGCTCGTCGTCGAGCTCGTTGAGCCGGTTCAGATGGGTCTCGCCCACCTGGAACTGCCCCTCACCCATGACCCTCATGATCATGCCGTGCGTCTCCCTGTTCCTGGGGAATGTTCCCGAAGGTGTTCCGGGGTGGAGCTCAGATCACTTGTTGTAGTTGATGCGCGGGGAGTCCTGCTGGGGGGCCGCGTCCTGCGGACGGCCCTGCTCGATGGCCTGCGGGCCGGAGGCCGGGGAGCCACCGGTCAGCTCGGCCTTCATCCGGGCCAGCTCCAGCTCGACGTCGGAACCGCCGGCCACGCGCTCCAGCTCGGCCTCGATGTCGTCCTTGCGGCCGAGACCGCTGGCGTCGTCGAGCGCGCCGGAGGCCAGCAGCTCGTCGATCGCACCGGCCCGGGCCTGCATCTGGGCGGTCTTGTCCTCGGCCCGCTGGATGGCCAGGCCCACGTCGCCCATCTCCTCCGAGATACCGGAGAAGGACTCGGCGATCCGGGTCTGTGCCTGGGCCGCGGTGTAGGTGGCCTTGATGGTCTCCTTCTTGGTGCGGAAGGCGTCCACCTTGGCCTGCAGCCGCTGGGAGGCGAGCGTGAGCTTCTCCTCCTCGGCCTGCAGCTGCTGGTACTGCGTCTGCAGGTCGTTGATCTGGGACTGCATGTTCGACTTGCGGGTCAGCGCCTCGCGGGCGAGGTCCTCCCGGCCGAGCGAGAGCGCCTTACGGCCCTGGTCCTCGTACTTCGCCGACTGCTGCTGCAGCTGGGTCAGCTGGAGCTCCAGACGCTTGCGCGAGGTGGCCACGTCCGCGACGCCCCGTCGCACCTTCTGCAGCAGCTCAAGCTGCTTCTGGTACGAATAGTCGAGCGTCTCTCGCGGGTCTTCCGCGCGGTCCAAGGCCTTGTTCGCCTTGGAGCGGAAGATCAGCCCCATACGCTTCATGATTCCGTCGCTCATGGGCCTCGGGTGCCCCCTTCTCCGGCCTGCGGTCTCTATCTCGTTACCAGACACGACGAGTGTATGTGCAGCGAGCCCGTCGCCGCAGTGCACCTGCCTGCAACAAGCCTGCTACAGCCGACCCCCGTACGGCCTCCTCCGCGGGGTGGATACCGTCCTAGTCCCACGCTCCGGTCTGCGGAGTGATCCCCTACGGGAAACCCCCGGGAAACCCGTACCGACCGGGTATCGGACCCGATCGATATGCGTTTGGGTCCGAGGACATCGGAAGAAGCCGCCCCGCACCCCGTACGCTGGTGGTGTGTTCCGACGCCGTTCAGATGATGCCGCTGCCTCCGCCGCCGTGCTGGAGAAGCAGGACGAGACGACCCAGCCCCGCGATCCGCAGGCGAAGAAGGGCCGGCCCACGCCCAAGCGCAGTGAGGCCGAAGCCCACCGGCGTACCCGCGTGACCGTGCCCAAGGACCGCAAGGAGGCCTCCCGACAGGCCCGCGAGCGGATGCGCGCCGAGCGCGAGAAGCAGCGCACCGCGCTGCTGGAGGGCGACGAGCGCCACCTGCCGGCCCGTGACAAGGGCCCGGTGCGCAAGTTCACCCGGGACTACGTCGACGCCCGCTGGTCGCTCGCCGAGTTCTTCCTCCCCGCCGCGGTCCTCATCCTGGTCCTCAGCATCGTCAAGGTGCAGGCCCTCCAGCTGCTCTCCACGGTGCTGTTCCTGCTCTTCTTCGTCCTGGTGATCCTGGACTTCGTCCGGCTCGGCTTCGGTCTGCGCAAGCAGCTGGCCGAGCGGTTCGCCGGGCAGAACACCCGCGGCGCGGTCGCCTACGGCCTGATGCGCATCCTGCAGATGCGCCGGCTGCGGCTGCCCAAGCCGCAGGTGCGGCGCGGAGAGAAGCCCTGACCGCCGAACCGGTGGACTCCGGCTGGGCCCCTCCCGTCTGGGACGGGCCCGGCCTCTACGCGCTCCCGGGGCAGGGCGACGGCGGCCACGACCGGTTCGCCCAGGAGCGGGCCGGCCACGAGCGCCGGCTGCCCTCGCGCAGCGGCTCCTTCGCCGGCGGCACCGGCCACTGGCTGGAGCGCCTCGGCACCCTGCGCAACCTCGTCCGGCAGGAGATGGTCGCCCGGCAGCTCGCCGAGCAGCTCGCCGGGCGCAGCGCCCAGCGCGTCCTCGACATCGGCTGCGGTCAGGGCACCCAGGCACTGCGGCTGGCCCGGGCCGGCCACTACGTCACCGGCATCGACTCCGACCCGGACGCGCTCGGCGTCGCCCAGGGGGCCCTGGCGGAGGAGCCGGACGAGGTCCGCGACCGGATCCAGCTGCTCATCGGCGACGGCCACCAGTGCGGACGCTGGTTCGGCGCCCGCAGCTTCGACGTCGTGCTCTGCCACGGCGTCCTGACGTACCTCCCGGACCCCGATCCGATGATCGCCTCGCTCGCCCGGCTGCTCGCGCCCGGCGGGCTGCTCTCGCTGCTGGTCCGCAACCGCGACGCGCTGGCCCTGCGGCCCGCCGCCGCCGGCGACTGGCGGGCCGCCCTGCACGCTTTCGAGAGCGACCGGTACTACAACCGGCTCGGGCTGGCGGCCCGCGCCGACCGGATCACCGACCTCGCGGTGACCCTCTCCGAGGTGTCCGTACCGCTCCGGCACTGGTACGGCGTCCGGGTCTTCACCGACAACGCGCCCGACGACGCGGCGCCGCCGGTCGACGGCCGGCAGCTCGCCCAGCTGCTGGAGGCCGAGGAGCTCGCCGGCCGGACCGACCCCTACCGGCAGGTCGCCGCGTTGCTCCACGTCATCGGGATGAAGTAGCTCCCGGAGCCGTCACCCCCGGGCCTCACCCCTCGTGCAGGCTCATCGAGTAGATCTCACGGCCGTCGTCCAGCAGCACGGCGGTGTCCACGCCGTCCTCGGCCAGCTGCTTCCAGGCCTCCCCGATCCAGGTCTCGGCGTCCCCCTGGCCGGCGAACTCCTCCACCTGGCCGTCGCCCGGGGCCACCGCGGTGCCGTCCGTCTTCTCGTACCGCCACGTCCAGACCATGCCCGGCTCCTCCCACTGGCGATCACTGCCGATCGCTGATGACGCGCTTGTGCTGCGCAGCCTAAGTCCTCAGGTTGCCCACCAGGATCTTCGGTATGCGCGGTGGGAGAGGATGGGGCGCATGACTGATGACGCCCCGCTGCCCCGCACGCTCCTCCTCGGCGGCGCCCGGTCCGGCAAGTCGACCAGGGCCGAGCAGCTGCTCGCCCCGTACGGGGACGTGCTGTACGTGGCCACCGGCGGCACCCGGGACGGGGACGCCGAGTGGGCCCAGCGGGTGGCGCTGCACCGGGACCGGCGGCCGGCGAGCTGGCGCACCGCCGAGACCTGCGCGCTGGAGGCGGTGCTGGCGGACGCCGCCGACCCGGCGCCGGTGCTGATCGACTGCCTGGCGCTCTGGCTCACCTCCGTCATGGACGACTGCGGCGCCTGGGACGACCGGGTCTGGGCCGACGGGGGCGAGGCGGCGGTGCAGGCCCGCTGCGACGCGCTGGCCGCGGCGTGGGCCGCGACCGGTCGGCCGGTGGTGGCGGTCAGCAACGAGGTCGGCATGGGGGTCGTCCCGGCCACCGCCGCCGGGCGCCGGTTCCGCGACACCCTGGGCCGGCTCAACATGGCGGTCGCCGACGCGTCCGAACGCGTGCTCCTGGTGGTGGCCGGGCAGGTACTCACCGTCAAGCCGCCCGTCGGCTGAACACCTGCGGCGTGTAGCCTTCCGGACGATGGACACGACCGTGGATCTCGATACGTTCTCCTCGCTCGTCGAACGCCCCGACGAGAGTGCCCGGCGCGCCGCCGAGGAGCGCTGGCAGGAGCTGGACCGGCCGCGCAACGGCCTCGGCAAGCTGGAGGAGCTGGGCGCCTGGCTGTCGTCCGTGCAGGGGCGCTCCCCCGTGCGGCCGCTCTCGGCCCCCAAGGTGGTGCTGTTCGCCGCCGACCACGGGGTGGCGGCCCTCGGCGTCTCCCGGCTGCCGGCCCAGGGCGGTACGGCGGCGCGCGTCCGGGCCGTCCTCGACGGCACCGCGCCCGTCGCCCTGCTCGCCCGGCGGTTCGGCGCCGAGGTACGGGTGGTCGACGTCGCGGTCGACGCGGACCCCGCCGACTTCCCCGACGACGTGACCGCCCACCGGGTGCGGCGCGGTTCCGGGCGGATCGACGTCGAGGACGCGCTCAGCCCGGAGGAGACCGTCAAGGCGTTCCGGGCCGGGATGGCCGTCGCCGACGAGGAGGCCGACGCCGGGACCGACCTGGTGGTGCTGGGCGACCTCGGGGTCGGCGCGACCACCGTCGCCGCGGTGCTGGTCGGCGCGCTCTGCGGGACGGACGCGGCGGCGGTCACCGGCCGCGGCTCGGGCGTCGACGACAAGGTGTGGATGGTCAAGTGCGCGACCGTCCGGGACTCGCTGCGGCGGGCCCGGCCGGTGCTGGGCGACCAGCTGGCACTGCTCGGTGCGACCGGCGGTGCGGACTTCGCGGCGATCACCGGGTTCCTGCTGCAGGCCGCGGTGCGGAAGCTGCCGGTGGTGCTGGACGGCGTGGTCTCGTCGGCGTGCGCCCTGGTCGCGCAGCGGATCGCGTTCCGGGCGCCCGAGTGGTGGCGGGCCGGGCAGTCCAGCGGCGAGCCGGCGCAGGCGAAGGCGTACGACCGGCTGACGCTGACGCCGCTGCAGGAGCAGGGCATCACCATGGGCGAGGGCGTGGGTGCGCTGATGGCGCTCCCGTTGCTGCAGGCCGCGTCGGACACGCTCGCGGAGAAGGTGCCGGCGCCGTTCGCGCAGGCGGCACCGAAGGAGCCGGCGAAGCTGCCGTCGGCGGCGGAACTGCTCGGTCGGCTGTAGGACGGCCGGGAGTCGGTCAGACACGCCCCGGGCCCTCGGCCCGCCGGCCGTCCACGACGACGGTCCGGCGGACCGGGGGCCTTCGCCGTGCGCGGGGGCGGACCGCCGGGGAACGCGGGAGGCTGGTCACGGTGGAGGCACGGACGATGACGGACGAGCGGGGACCGGGCGCACAGGGACCGGACCCACAGGGGCCGGGCGGGCGGGAACCGGACGGGCGGGCCGGGTGGGTGGACGGCCTGCGGTTCGCCTTCGGGACGCTGTCGGTCCTGCGGGTCCGGGTCGAGCGCTGGGACCGGGCCGCGGGCGGCCGGGCGATGCTCGCCGCCCCCCTGGTCGGACTCGTCCTCGGCACGACGGCCGCGGGCGCCGGGGCGCTGGTGGCCTGGCGCGCGGGCGGCCCGCTCGGCGCGGTCGCGGCCGTCGGGGTACTGGCGGCTCTGACCCGCGGACTGCACCTGGACGGGCTCGCCGACGTCGCCGACGGCCTGGGCAGCGGCCGACCGGCCGAGGACGCGCTGCGCATCATGAAGCAGTCGGACATCGGGCCGTTCGGCGTCCTCACCCTGGTGCTGGTCCTGCTGGCGCAGGTCGCCGCACTCGCCGGGCAGTTCGCGGTCTCCCCGCTGCGCGGCGCGCTGGCGGTGCTCGCCGCGGCGGTGGCGGCGCGGTGCGCGCTCACCTGGGGATGCCTGCGGTCGGTGCCGGCCGCCCGCCCGGGCGGGCTCGGTGCGATGGTGGCGAGCACGGTGACCCCGGCTGCGGCGGCGCTGTCGACCGCCGCGGCGGCGCTCCTGACCGCGACCGCCGGGGCCGTTGACGGATGGTCATCCCTACGACTGCCGCTGGCCGTTGTCGCGGGTGCCGGCTGCGCCTGGATCCTGCTGCGACGCTGCGTGCGACGCTTCGGCGGGATCACGGGCGACGTGCTCGGCGCGATGGCGGAGACCGCCGCGACCGGTGCGCTGCTGGTCCTCGCCCTGGCGGGCTGAGGACGGGGCCGGAACCCCGGCACCCGGAGGCGGTACACCGGGCGGCGCGTGATCTCGGCATGCGGACTACCATGCGGGGAGCATCGCAGCCCTGCACCGTCGCAGGTCCTGCCCGGCCGACGCGCGTTGGGGCGCCGGGGCCTCTGGTGTATGCGTCCGCCGCGGAGCCGGCGGGGGCACACAGCCAGGGGCCCCGGGTCCGGCGGGCGCCGGCCGGACGGCCCGGCCGGCGGTTCCGGGCTGCGCCGGTGCGGCACCCGCGCCGCGACCGGCCGTGGACCGCGAAAGAACAGGACGCATTACGTGACTGCATTGTCTGTGAGCACCTCCTCCGCCGCCTCGCTGCGTGCGGACGCCTTGGTGATCGGTGTCGCGAAGGGCCCCAAGGGCATTGTGCTGGCCCCCGGCGCCGAGGCCGTGAGCGAGGCGTTCGAGGGCAAGCTGGCCGAGATCCTCAGCACGCTGGGCGCGACCGGCGCCGAGGGCGAGGCCGTCAAGGTGCCTTCCCCCGCCGGCCTGAAGGCCGCGCTCGTGCTCGCGGTCGGCCTCGGTGACGCCGCCGAGGGCTCCTACGAGCTGGAGGCCCTGCGCCGCGCCGCCGGTGTCGCCGCACGGGCCCTCGCCGGCAGCAAGAAGGCCGCGCTGGCCCTTCCGGCCGAGTCGGCCGAGGAGACCGAGGCGGTCGCGCTGGGCGGCCTGCTCGGCGCCTACGCGTTCGGCACCTACAAGAGCGGCGGCGGCAAGGAGCCGGTCGGCGAGCTGATCCTGCTCTCGACCCGCAAGGGCAGCAAGGACGCCAAGGCGGCCGTCGAGCGCGCCCTCGTCGTCGGCGAGGAGATGAACCGCGCCCGCGACCTGGTCAACACCGCGCCGAACGACCTGAACCCGAAGGGCTTCGCCGCGATCGCCCAGGCGGCCGGCAAGGAGCACGGCCTCAAGGTCGAGGTGCTGGACGAGAAGGCGCTGCTCAAGGGCGGCTTCGGCGGCCTGCTGGGCGTCGGCAACGGCTCGACCAACCCGCCGCGGCTGGTGAAGGTGGCGTACACCCACCCGAAGGCCAAGGCGAGCCTGGCGTTCGTCGGCAAGGGCATCACCTACGACTCGGGCGGCATCTCGCTGAAGCCGGCCGGTCACAACGAGACCATGAAGTGCGACATGGCCGGTGCCGCCGCGGTGTTCGCCGCCGTGGTCTCCGCCAAGCGCCTCGGCCTGGCCGTCAACATCACCGGCTGGCTGGCGCTCGCCGAGAACATGCCGTCCGGCTCGGCGACCCGCCCGGGTGACGTGCTGCGGATGTACGGCGGCAAGACCGTCGAGGTCCTGAACACCGACGCCGAGGGCCGCCTGGTGCTGGCCGACGCGATCGTCCGGGCCGGCGAGGAGAAGCCGGACGTCATCGTCGACGTGGCGACGCTGACCGGCGCGATGATGCTGGCGCTGGGCAGCCGCACCTTCGGCGTGATGGCCAACAACGACGAGCTGCGCTCGACCCTGCACACCGCCTCGGGCGAGGTGGGCGAGCAGTCCTGGCCGATGCCGCTGCCGCCCGAGCTGCGCAAGGGCATGACCGAGTCGACCATCGCCGACCTGGCCAACATGGGCGAGCGGATGGGCGGTGGCCTCGTGGCCGGGCTCTTCCTGAAGGAGTTCGTGGCCGAGGGCACCGACTGGGCGCACCTGGACATCGCCGGTCCGGCGTTCCACGAGGGCGCGCCGTTCGGCTACACCCCCAAGGGCGGCACCGCGACCGCGGTCCGCACCCTGGTCCGCTTCGCCGAGCAGAAGGCGGCGGGCGGCAAGGCCTGACCGGCACCGGCGCCCGCGGGCGCGGGACGAAGGCGGGACGGGGTCCGGCGCGAGCGCGCCGGACCCCGTCCGGCTTTCCCCCCCACCCGGCAGCCCTCGCGCCAGCGGTCCTCGTCCGGCGGTCCTCGTCCGGCCGAGCCTCGCGCCCGGGTCGGTTACCGGCCGGTAGGGGACACGACGGGGAGTCCGCACCCCTGTTCGCTGCGGGCGAAACTTTGTTCCGCACTGCGGAACCGGGCGCTCCGCAGGCTCGGACGACTCCGTCGGGCCCGCTGTCAACACCGCCCTGAGCTGCGACGATGCCCCTCCGTCCGGGGTGCCCCCACCCCTGCGACCGCCCCTCGGGACACCCCTGGGGCGGACCCGGACATCAGCCGCCGCGAACAAGTGCGAAGATGTATTTCCGGCACGACTGGGCGCCCCACAAAGGCTTCCGAACTACCGGACCGTGACCGGCCCGGCGATCCACACCCCATTGCATGGAGGACGTGACGTGGCGAACGACGCCAGCACCGTTTTCGACGTAGTCATTCTCGGAGGCGGAAGCGGCGGTTACGCCGCGGCGCTCCGCGCCGCCCAGCTGGGCCTGAGCGTCGCCCTGATCGAGAAGGGTGAGCTCGGCGGCACTTGCCTGCACCGCGGCTGCATCCCGACCAAGGCGCTGCTGCACGCGGCCGAGATCGCCGACGAGACGAAGGAGGCCGCCGAGTTCGGTGTGCTGGCCACCTTCCAGGGCATCGACATCAACGGCGTCCACAAGTACAAGGACGACGTCATCGCCGGCCTGTACAAGGGCCTCCAGGGCCTGGTGGCGTCCCGCAAGGTGACCTTCATCCAGGGCGAGGGCAAGCTCTCCTCGCAGACCTCGGTGGACGTCAACGGCCAGCGCGTCGAGGGCCGCCACATCGTGCTGGCCACCGGCTCCGTGCCGCGCTCGATCCCGGGCCTGGAGATCGACGGCAACCGCGTGATCTCCTCGGACCACGCCCTCAAGCTCGACCGCATCCCGAAGTCGGCCGTCATCCTCGGCGGCGGCGTGATCGGCGTCGAGTTCGCCTCGGTCTGGAAGTCGTTCGGCGTCGAGGTCACCATCGTCGAGGCCCTGCCGCACCTGGTCCCGCTGGAGGACGAGAACTCCTCCAAGCTGCTGGAGCGCGCCTTCCGCAAGCGTGGCATCAAGTTCGAGCTGAAGGCCCGCTTCTCCGGCGTCGAGTACACCGAGACCGGTGTGCGCGTCTCCACCGAGAACGGCAAGCAGATCGACGCCGACCTGCTGCTCGTCGCCATCGGCCGCGGCCCGGTCTCGGCCGGCATCGGCTACGAGGAGAACGGCGTCGCGATGGACCGCGGCTACGTCCTCGTCGACGAGTACATGCGCACCAACGTGCCGACCATCTCGGCCGTCGGCGACCTCGCCCCGACCCTGCAGCTGGCTCACGTCGGCTTCGCCGAGGGCATCCTGGTCGCCGAGCGGCTGGCCGGCCTCAAGCCGGTGCCGATCGACTACGACGGCGTCCCGCGCGTGACCTACTCCAACCCCGAGGTGGCCTCCGTCGGCATCTCCGAGGCCAAGGCCGTCGAGCTGTACGGCAAGGACAAGGTCGTCACCCTCAAGTACAACCTGGCCGGCAACGGCAAGAGCAAGATCCTGAAGACCGCCGGCGAGATCAAGCTCGTCCAGGTCAAGGACGGCGCCGTGGTCGGCGTCCACATGGTCGGCGCCCGGATGGGCGAGCAGGTCGGAGAGGCTCAGCTGATCTACAACTGGGAAGCTCTGCCTGCCGAGGTCGCGCAGCTCATCCACGCGCACCCGACCCAGTCCGAGGCTCTGGGCGAGGCGCACCTGGCGCTGGCCGGCAAGCCGCTGCACGCGCACGACTGATCGCGCCCCACCCCCCAAACTTCCAGTACGCAAGACTTGATAGGAGTCGCTGAAACCATGGCGGTCTCAGTAACACTGCCCGCGCTGGGCGAGAGCGTTTCCGAGGGCACCGTCACCCGTTGGCTGAAGGCCGAGGGTGAGCGCGTGGAGGTCGACGAGCCGCTGCTCGAGGTCTCCACCGACAAGGTCGACACCGAGATCCCGGCCCCGGCCTCGGGCATCCTGGCCTCGATCAAGGTCGGCGAGGACGAGACCGTCGCCGTCGGCGCCGAGCTCGCGATCATCGACGACGGCTCCGGTGCCCCGGAGGCCGCTCCGGCCCCGGTCGCCGAGGCCGCACCGGTCGCCGAGGCCGCTCCGGCTCCGGCCGCTCCGGTCGCCGAGGCTGCTCCGGCCGCCCCGGCCCCGGTCGCCGAGGCGCCGGCCGCCGCTCCGGCCCCGGCTGCCGCCCCGGCCGCCCCGGCCGGCGACGCCACCCCGGTGCTGCTGCCCGCACTGGGCGAGTCGGTCTCCGAGGGCACCGTCACCCGCTGGCTGAAGGCCGAGGGTGACACGGTCGAGGTCGACGAGCCGCTGCTCGAGGTCTCCACCGACAAGGTCGACACCGAGATCCCGTCGCCGATCGCCGGCACCCTGGTGAAGATCCTGGTCGGCGAGGACGAGACCGCCGAGGTCGGCGCCCAGCTCGCGCTGATCGGTGCCGCGGGTGCTGCCCCGGCTCCGGTCGCCGCTCCGGCTGCTCCGGCTCCGGCCCCCGTCGCCCCGGCTGCCCCGGTCGCCGCCCCGGCTCCGGTCGCCCCGGCCGCACCGGTCGCCGCTCCGGCCCCGGCTGCCCCGGCCCCGGTCGCTGCCCCGGCTCCGGCCCCGGCTGCCCCGGTCGCCGCTCCGGCTCCGGTCGCCGCTCCGGCTGCCCCGGCCCCGGCCGCGCCGGCCGCCCCGGTGGCCGACGCCGGTGACGCCTACGTCACCCCGCTGGTCCGCAAGCTCGCCGCCGAGCAGGGCGTCGCGCTGGCCTCCGTCACCGGTACCGGTGTCGGCGGCCGCATCCGCAAGCAGGACGTCCTGGCCGCCGCCGAGGCTGCCAAGGCCGCTCCGGCCCCCGTCGCCGCTGCCGCTCCGGCCGCCGCGCCGAAGGCCGCCGCCGCGCCGTCCCCGCTGCGCGGCCAGACGGTCAAGATGACCCGCATGCGCAAGGTCATCGGCGACAACATGCTGAAGGCCCTGCACGAGCAGGCCCAGCTGACCAGCGTGGTCGAGGTCGACGTCACCAAGATCATGTCGCTGCGCGGCAGGGCCAAGGAAGGCTTCCTCGCCCGCGAGGGCGTGAAGCTGTCCCCGATGCCGTTCTTCGTCAAGGCCGCCGCCCAGGCGCTGAAGACCAACCCGGTCGTCAACGCCCGGATCAACGACGCCGAGGGCACCATCACCTACTTCGACACCGAGAACATCGGTATCGCGGTGGACTCCGAGAAGGGTCTGATGACCCCGGTCATCAAGGGTGCGGGCGACCTCAACATCGCCGGCATCTCCAAGAAGACCGCGGAGCTGGCCACCAAGGTGCGCGGCAACAAGATCACCCCGGACGAGCTGTCCGGCGCCACCTTCACCATCAGCAACACCGGCTCGCGCGGTGCGCTGTTCGACACCGTGATCGTGCCGCCGAACCAGGCGGCCATCCTGGGCATCGGCGCCACCGTCAAGCGCCCGGTCGTCATCGAGGCCGACGGCGGCACCGCCATCGGCATCCGTGACATGACCTACCTGTCGCTCTCCTACGACCACCGCCTGGTGGACGGCGCCGACGCCGCCCGCTACCTGGTGGCCGTCAAGGAGATCCTGGAGGCCGGCGAGTTCGAGGTCGAGCTCGGCCTGTAAGGGTCCCCGCAGGTACACAGCGGTACCGGAACCCCGTGTCGTCCCCGGACGGCGCGGGGTTCCGCGTTCCCCGGAGTCGCTCCCGGTGCTGCCTCCCGGCAGCCGCTCGCCGGCGGGTGCCTCCGGGGGCGCGGACCGACGGGTGCCTCCCGGGGGGCGCGGACCGACGGGTGCCCGCCGGAGGGTTCGGGCCGACGGGTACTCGCCGGCGGTGCTCACCGACGGGTGCGGACCGGCCCGCGGCCACGGATCTCCCCGCGGATTCGAGATTTTCGCGTGGTTCAGGGTGATTCGCACGACCATCGCATGCGCACGTGCGGGGGAACAGGGATGCTGGAGCGGTGATGGACGAGACCGACTTCTGGCAGATCATCGACGAAACCCGGGAAGCCTCCGACGGCGATCCGGACGAACAGGCCGAACGCCTGGTGGAACGGCTCGCCCAGCTGGCCCCGGACGACGTGATCGATTTCGCGCGACTCTTCGAGGCCCGGTTCCAGCGCGCCTACCGCCACGACCTGTGGGGCGCGGCGTACCTGTTGCTGGACGGCGCCTCCGAGGACACCTTCGACTACTTCCGGTGCTGGCTGATCGGCCAGGGCCGGGACGTGTTCGAGGGCGGGCTGCACGAACCGGACGACCTGGCGGACCTGCTGCCCGAGTTCGACGAGGAGGAGGACGGCGAGGCCGAGGACCTCGGCTACGCCGCCGACGAGGCGTACGAGCAGCTGACCGGACTGCCGCTGCCCGAGGTGGGCGAGCGGCAGCCCGCACGACCGTACGGGGCCGCCCTGGACTTCGACGACCCCGACGTCATGGCGAAACGGTTCCCCAAGCTCTGGGAGCGGTACGGGGACTGAGCCCCGCGGCGGGCGGTCAGGTGTTGGAGCCGCCCGCCGCGCCGGTGTCCTGCTTGATGCCCTTGAGGATCTGGTCCAGCACGGTGGGGTCGGGCGCGCCCGCGGCGTCGTCGACCCCGCCCTCGAAGGCCACGTAGCCCCCGCCCTTGGCCGGCACCGCCACCATCAGGACGTAGCCCTTGCTGCCGTCCGCCGTGACGATGTGCCAGCGCACCGCGTAGCCGGAGATGCCCGCGACCGTCGTGCTGGACGAACCGGCGTCGGTGTGCGACGAGATGTTGCTGAAGATCGCCGCGGCGTAGGTGGGCATCGCGGCCTCGGCCGCCGCCCGGGCCGAGGCGCCCGAGACGGTGTCCTTCTCGACCGAGAACTGACCGCGGATGCAGGATCCCCCGCCGGGGCAGGTGTACCGGCCGCTACCGAGGAAGACCGTCGAGTGCGCGCCGTCCGTCGTCGCGTCCCAGCCTTCGAAGACCGGCACCGTGATGGCGTGCTGAGGGTCGGCCACGGTGTCCTTGACCGCCGGCGCCGGGCGCGCGGTCGTCGTGGGCGTGGTTCCCCGGGTCGGAGTCGGAGTCGGGGTCGGGGTCGGAGTCGGGGTGCGGGTGGCCGTGGGGCTCGGGGTGTCCGTGACGGTCACGGTCGCCACCGGAGTGGTCGGACCGGCCGTCGGGGTGCCGCCGCCGCTGTTGAGCGCGATGGCGGCCACCACACCGACCACGGCCAGCACCCCGACCACGATGGCCACGGCCGTGCCGGTCTTCATCCGGTTCGACTGGGGCTGGGGAGTGTAGGCGGCCTGCGGATAGCCGTAGGAGGGCGGGTTCTGCGTCGGGTAGCCGTACCCGGGCTGCCCCTGCTGCGCCGCACCGTAACCGTAGGAGGGGGGCGCGGAGGCCTGCGTCGGGTTCTGCCAGGAGACCTGTGTCGGGGCGTCGGCAATCTGACCGCCGCCCGCCTGGACGGGACGCACCTCGCTGGTCCAGGCGTTGCCGTCCCACCAGCGCTCATGACCGGCCGTGCCGTCCGCACCCGGTACCGGGTACCACCCCGGAGGCGTCGAGTTGCTCACGGCCGTACCGTACCCGTCCGGGTGACGGTCCAGACAGGCCGGGTCTGTCACGACTCTGCACCACCCGCGTCCGGATCTGACGACTCGCCGGTAACGCGCCTGGTGGGGCGGCGGAAGCGGGTTCGGGGGCGGGGCGGCCCTGGGCGGGCGGCCCCGCCGCCGGGCCGTTCCGCCCCACGGAGGGCCGGGGTCGGGCCGAGAGGTCGGGGCCGGGCGCGGGGGCGCGGGGGCGCGGGGTCAGGCCGTGAGGGTGCGGGCCATGAGGACGTCGTCGACGTACCGGCCGTCGATCAGGAACTCCTCGGCCATCGAGCCCTCGACGACGAAGCCGCAGCGCTCGTAGAGGCTGCGCGCCGGAGTGTTGTGGCCGAGCACGCGCAGGGTGAGCCGGCGGGCGCCCTGCTCGCGGGCCGCGGCGCAGGCGGCCTCGACCAGCGCGACGCCGACGCCGCGGCCCCGGGCCCCGGCGTCGACCGCGAGGCCCTGGATCTGGCGCACGTGCGCGTTGCTGGCCAGCGGAGTGGGCGGGACGACCCGGACGTAGCCGACGAGGCGGTCACCGAGCACGGCGAGCAGGAACTGGTCCGGGCTGTGGCGCTCGTCGAACACGTCCGCACCCTCGTCGGGCCGTGGAGCGACGTCGGCCAGCCAGGTCCACGCCGCACGGTTGAGGGCGGAGAGCTCCTTCTCGTCCTCGGCCTGAGCGGGACGGATGATCAGATCGTCGGCTTCGCGCATGCGCGCCATGCTAATCAGCGGGTTCACGGGCGTACACGGAATTTCCGGGTGGGGTGCCTCGACGTCCGGGCGCGACGTCCGGGCGGGCCGCGCCCCGGCCGGCGACGCTCCGGCCGGCAGCGCCCGGGTCTGCGAGGTCCCGGCTGCGAGGATGTCCGCATGAGAATCGCGGTCACAGGATCCACGGGACTGATCGGCTCGGCACTCGTCGACTCGCTGCTGGCGGACGGCCACGAGGTGGTACGGCTGGTCAGGCACCGCTCGAAAACCGGCCCTCGACCGGACGGCACCACCGCCATCGGCTGGAACCCGCTGCTGGGTCAGGTCGACCGGGCCGGGCTCGCCGGGGTGGAGGCCGTCGTGCACCTGGCCGGCGCCGGGGTCGGCGACCGGCGCTGGACCGACGCCTACAAGCGGGAGATCCGGGAGAGCAGGGTGCTCGGCACCGAGACGCTGGCCGCCGCGGTGGCCGGGCTCGCCGAGCCGCCGCGGGTCCTCCTCAGCGCGTCGGCGGTCGGCTTCTACGGACAGACCGGGGACCGGGTGATCGACGAGGAGTCGCCCGCCGGGGACGACTTCCTGGCCGAGGTCTGTGTCGAGTGGGAGGCCGCCGCCGGAGCGGCCGAGCGGGCCGGGGTCCGGGTGGTGCACCCGCGGACCGGGCTGGTGCTCTCGGCGGACGGCGGCGCGGGCGGGCGGCTCTTCCCGCTGTTCCGGCTCGGCCTCGGCGGGCGGCTCGGCGACGGCCGGCAGTACTGGAGCTTCATCTCCCTGGCCGACGAGGTCGCGGCGCTGCGGTTCCTGATCGACCGGGAGGACCTGAGCGGCCCGTTCAACCTCACCGCCCCGGAGCCGGTGACCAATGCCGAGCTGACGGCGGCGCTCGGCCGGGAGCTGCACCGGCCGACGCCGTTCCCGGTGCCCAAGGCACTCCTGGACGCCGTGCTGGGCGAGCTGGCGGTCGAAGTGGTCGGCAGCCACCGGGTGGTGCCGCGGAGGCTGCTGGACGCGGGCTTCCGGTTCCGGCACCCCGACGTGGATTCGGCGGTGCGGGCGGCCCTCTGACCCGACGGCGCGGCGGGAACGGGGCGGGGCGTACGACGCCGGGAGCGGGGGCTGCGGGCGACGGGCCGCCGGGCAGGGCCGCCGGGGGCGGGCGGCGGGCCGGGGGCGGCGGCCGGCCTGCTGGAGAAGCAGAAGGAA